>NZ_NEWJ01000019.1:0-46019 GCF_002135045.1 Halorubrum sp. SD683 | reverse complement strand
GGTTCGGGGGTGTCCGTCGCCGCTCCGGACTCAACGACATGTAACCGAGCGGCTGGGCTTTGGAAGTGTTCGCCGTCGCTGGGTCGTCAGTACCGGATAAACAAGCGCCCGGAGACTCGAAACCGGTCTATCGCTACTCGTCCAGCGAGAGCGCCGCGAGCAGCGACTCCAACTGGACCTGTTCGTTGGCGCCCTCGGCGATCCGGTAGTCGGCCTCGCCGATGCGCTCCATGAGCCGCACCGCCTCGCGTTCGTTCAGGTCGAACTCCCAGACTGAGCGGTGGAGCTGGTCGATCACGTCGCCGCCGGCCATCCCCGTCTCCGTGAGCAGCGTGTCGAGCGTCGAGCGCGCGCGAGCGAAGTCGCCCTCCAGCGCGTCGGTCACCATCGACTCGATCTCCTCCGGGCGGGCGGTCGCCGTGATCGCGTACACCGCCTTCTCGTCGACCACGTCGCCCGTCGTCGCCGCCGCCTGAAGCGAGTTGATCGCGCGGCGCATGTCGCCGTCGGCCGCGTACACCAAGGCGTCGACTCCGGCGTCGGTCACCTCGATCGACTCCGCGGACGCGATCTCGCGGACCATCCCGCCGACCGCCTCGTCCGACAGCGGCGAGAACCGGAAGACGGCGCAGCGCGACTGGATCGGGTCGATGATCTTCGACGAGTAGTTACACGAGAGGATAAACCGGGTGTTGTCGGAGAACTGCTCCATCGTGCGGCGGAGCGCCGCCTGTGCATCATCTGTAAGGCTGTCGGACTCGTCGAGGAACACGATCCGGAAGTCGCCGCCGAACGACGAGCGCGCGAACCCCTTGATCCGGTCGCGGACGACGTCGATGCCGCGTTGGTCGGAGGCGTTCAGTTCGAGGAAGTTGCCGCGCCAGTTGTCCTCGCCGTAGATCTCGCGGGCGATGGCGGTGGCCGCGGTCGTCTTCCCGACGCCCGCGGGCCCCGAGAAGAGCAGGTGCGGCACGTCGTCCTGCGCGATGTAGCTCTGGAGCCGCTCGACGATCTCCGATTGCCCGTGGATGTCGTCGAGCGTCTGCGGCCGGTACTTCTCGATCCAGATCTCCCGGCCCGTCGCGGTCGCAGCCGGCTGCTCGTCGGCCTCGCTCATTGCCCGATCCGAGGGTCGGCGGGGTGATAAACGAACCGAGACCGGGCTCTCACTCCGCCCGCAGCAGCCGCTGGAGCTCGTACGCGAACACCCAGACTCCCATCAGCACGCCGACGGGGACGACCACCGCCGCGATCTCTCGCGACACCGGCAGTTCCGCGACGTCGATGAGCAGGTGCGTCGTCGTCGCCGCGATCTGCGCGAACAGCTCGTACTCCTCGCGGATCGCGTCCGTCAGCATCGACCCGACGACGAGCGTCACCATCGCGGCGACGCCGTGGACCGTCCCCCGGATATGTGGCATAGTCGTCATATCCGCGAGGACCGTCATCAGTGTTTCTCTCGTCGCTACATCCGCCGTCGGACCGTCTCGCGGAACGCGCTCGCTGCGTCGCCGCCGTCCTCCGCCTCTCGCAGGCGCCCCGTCGCGTCGGCGTCTACATCCGGCGCGAGGACGGCCGCCGCGGCGCCAGTCGCGACGGTCTCGGCGCGCCAGTCAACGTATCGCTCCCCGAGCCACGCCGGGAGGTCGGCGCGTAACACGGCGTTCCGCCAGGCGAACTCCCGAGCGCCCTTCAGGCCGAGCAGGGCCAACCGGTCGTCGAGGGGATCGAGCAGCCGGTCGACCCCGGCGATCCCGACCGCAGCGTACGCCTCGACGAGGACGTCCTGTACGGTCTGGACGAGCCGGGCGAGGATCGCGTTTATGCGGTCGTGGTCCTCGCGCTTGACATCGCGGTCCGGGTCGATTTCGACCTCACCGAGCGTGTACGTGAGGTCGTAGGTGATGTGCGCGTTGATCGCGAGCAGGGCGTCCTGCGCGACAAGCGACTCGCCGCGGACCGCGGCGGTGAAGGCGATCAGCCACGGTCGCGGGAGCGACTCGAACGCGCGGCGCTCGAACGCCGCCAGCGCCCGGCGGTAGCGCTCCGCGAAGGCGACGAGGTACGACGCGGCCCACTCCGGGTCGACGAACGCGCCGTCGTCGATCGCGGTCCGGACGGTCGCCGTCATCCGGCTGTACACCGTGAGAAACACCGCGCGCCGGTCGCCGCGCTCGCGGAGGTACGACTCGGTCCGCGCCAGCCGCTCGTCGACATCGGCGACGGACGCGAACGGGCCCGAGACGATCTCGAGGAGGCCCGGATCCGGCTCCTCGTCGGCTAGGGCCGCGGCCGCGCCGTCCGCCTCGATGTCGACTGTCCGTCGGACTCCGGCGAGCAGCGCCTCCGCTTCGTCGACGGTCGGAACGCTGGTGCGGATCGGGATCATCGTGACGGGACAGCGAACGCCGTCAGAACGTTCGGTACTCCGCCGCGATACAAGAGCGTTGCCGCCGGCTCCGGGGTCCGCCTACGCGAACTCGTCGATGAGTTCGGGCACCACGTCGAAGAGGTCGCCGACGATCCCGTAGTCGGCGATGTCGAATATCGGCGCGTTCGGGTCGGTGTTGATCGCGACGATCGTGTCCGACCCCTTCATGCCGGCGACGTGCTGGACCGCGCCGGAGATGCCGACCGCGATGTACACGTCCGGCGTGACGACCTTCCCGCTCTGTCCGACCTGCCGGTTCTTCGGCAGCCAACCGTTGTCGACGATCGGTCGAGAGGCGGACAGCGTCGCGCCGAGCGCGTCCGCGAGGTCCTCGATGAGCTCGATGTTCTCCTCCTCCTCGATGCCGCGGCCGACCGAGACGAGCACGTCGGCGTCCGCGATGTCGACGTCGCCGCCGCCGACCTCCTCGAAGCCGGTGACGCGGGCTCCCGACTCGGGGAGGTCGATGTCGGCCGTCTCGACCGTCGCGTCTCCGACGCCCTCCGCGGGCGGCCACTCGCCGCCCCGGACCGTGAGGACGAACCGGTCGCCCTCGACGTCGACCGTCGTCTCGACCTTCGAGCCGTACATCTCGCGGGTGACGGTGAGCCCGTCGTCGTACTCGATCCCGACCGCGTCGGTCACCAGCGGGACGCCGAGGCTCTCGGCGAGGGCGGGCGCGTAGTCGAGCCCGTTGACGGAGTTCGGCAGCACCACCGCCCCGGCGTCGACGCGGTCGGCCAGCGTCGAGGCCGCCGCTCGGTAGGCGTTGTGGTCGAACTCCTCGCCGTCGGCGACGGCGTGGATCGCGTCGACCCCCTCGCGGTTCAGCTCCTCCGCGAAGGCGTCGACGTCGCCCGCGACGACCGCCACGTGGAGGTCGACTCCCCGCGCGTCGGCGAGCTCTCGGCCGGCGGTGATCGCCTCGTACGAGACGTCGCGGAGCTCTCCCCGGCGGTGTTCGGCGGCGACGAGCACGCTCATTACGCGCTCACCCCCTTGTCACGGAGGACCTCGGCAAGGCGACCCGCGGACTCCCCGGCGTCCCCCTCGATGATCTCCGCGTCCGACTCGCTCTCCGGCTCGTACATCGAGGTGAGCGTCAGCGCGCTCTCGACGTCCTCGGCCGTCAGCCCGAGGTCGGACAGCGCCTTCACCGCTATCTCCTTCCGCTGTGCCTGCCGGATCCCGCGGAGGCTCGCGTACCGCGGCTCGTTGAGCCCGGTCTGGACGGTCAACACCGCCGGGAGGTCGACGTCGGTCAGCTCCTCGACCCCGCCCTCCAGCTCGCGGTGGACGTGGGCCACCCCCGCGTCCGCGTCGACGTCGAGGTCGTTGACGACCGCGGCGTGCTCGAAGCCGATCCGCTCCGCGAGCGCGACGCCGGTCGCGCCGAACCCGGTGTCGGCCGCCTGGACCCCGCCGAGGATCAGGTCCGGCTCCTCCTCCGCGACGACCGCCTCGAACAGCTCGACCTTCGAGGCGACGTCGGCGAACCCGCCGTCCAGCGCGTCGTCCCAGACGCGGACCGCGCGGTCGGCGCCCTTCGCGAGCGCCATCCGGATTGTCTCCTCCGAGCGCTCCGGCCCGACGGTGACGGTCACGACCTCGTCCGCGATCCCGGCCTCGGCCAGCTGGACCGCCGCCTCGACGGCGTAGTCGTCCCACTCGTTGAGATCGTACTCGAGATCGGACTCGGCGATGTCGGTCCCCTCGATCGCGAAGTCGTCGTCCGCCTCCGCGACCTCCTTGACGGTCACCAGAACCTTCATGATCGTTACTCGGTCGCTCGCCCTGTAATGGTTTTCGGAACGGGCGAGGACGGACCGGCGGTTTCCGCTTCCGCGGGTCAGCGCTCGGCGCTCGAACGGGCGCTGTCGCCGCCGTCGCTGTCTCCTCGGTGTCGCCGCCGTCGCTGTCTCCTCGGTGTCGCCGCCGTCGCTGTCTCCTCGGTGTCGCCGCCGTCGCTGTCTCCTCGCTGTCGCCGCCGCTTCCGCCTACTCCTCGCCGTCGCCGCCCGTCTCGTCCTCGCCGTCGGGCAGCGAAATGAGGTTCTCGCGGCCGAGTCGGAGCTTCTCGACGCGCCCCTCGTCGGCCATCGCCGAGAGCAGCTGCGAGACCTTCGCGTCCGACCACCCGGTCTCGGCGACGATGTCTGCCTGCCGCATCCGGCCGCCGTTCTCGTCGAGGAGCCGCTCGACGCGTTCCTCGTCCGAGAGCAGCGAGAGGTCCGGCCCGTCGTCGCCGTCCTCCCCCTTTCCGACGGAATCGCCGGGGTCGTCCCCCGAACCGTCGTCTTCCGGACCGCCGTCGCCGGCACCGATCGGCTTCCGGTCGGCGCCGCCGGGGTCCGCGGTCTCGGAGGTCGCGGCTGACTCGTCCGAGACGTCCTCCTCGGCGGTGATCCGGCGGTACCCGACGACGCTGCCGGCGATGAGCGTGGCCCCGAGCAGTATCGCGGCCGCCAGCATTCCCCACGGAGCGCCCGCCCCGGCGGGCTCGTACACGATCCGTACCGGGTCGCCGCTCTCGAACGTCTGGGGGCCCTCGATTATCACGTCGCCGTCGGAGAGCTGCGTCACGGCGGTGCTCGGCGTTCCGGTGACGGCGTACCCCTCCGGCGTCGCCACCTCCAGGGTCTGGCTCGCCTCGAGGCTACGCAGCCACGTCTCGTTGCCCGGCGTCGTCAGCGCGTCCCCGAGGATCAGGCTCTCGCCGTCCTGTGCGAGGAACTCGGTCCAGGTGAACCGCAGGCGGAACTCACCGACGGCGACGGCGTCTTCGGTGGCGACGTCGAACTCGCTCGGGTCCTCGTACACCTCGACCTCCCGCTCGACGCCCTCGATAGACATCGACCGGTCGACGGTGCGGCTCGCCTCCCGACGGAATCCCTCGAACAGCGCGGCGTTCGGCCCGATCTCGCCGCCGCGGAAGCGCTCGCCGGCCGTGCGGAACACGTCGGTCTCGTTCTCGTCGGCCAGCGAGTACCGCACCGCGACGGTCCAGTCGGCGCTCCGGTCCGGGTTCAACGCGAGTCGGATACGGGTCGTCGACGGCGAGGTGATCGCGTCGTCGGTCTGTTGGCGAACCGCTGATTCCCCGCCGAGAGACCCCCGAACGTCGGTCGAGCCGTCGAGCGGCCCGGCGTGGTTCGGGGCGACCTCCGCGTCGAGGGGAGAGGGGGCCGTCGTCGCGCCGGTGACCGCGCCGCCGGCGCTCGCGAGCAACGCGAGCGCGACGATCGCGACCAAGAACGCGCGCAAGGCGGGGTTCCGCATACGTCTCCGGCCACTCGCGCGCCGGGCAAAACGCTTTCCATACGCTGTTTTTCGACGGGAAACGCGGTCGAACTCCCACTCACGTCCGCGGCCGGACGCGCCGTCGACCGCGACACCGACCCGCACGGCGCCGGTGACCGACCGCAGTGGGTGGATTTTTTGTATCGCGGGGCGAACCAGCAGACGATGAGAGCCCTCCCGATCGCCGCGGTCGCGGTCCTGCTGCTCGTGGCGCCGGTCGCCGGCGTCGCCGGCCCCGGCGTCGCCGCCTCCGACGGCGCTTCGCCCGCCTCAGAGCCGGCGCGGCCCGCCGCCTCCGTCCCGCCTTCCGGCCCGGCGCAGTCCGTTGATCCCGTCTCGCCCTCCACATCCCCGTCACGGTCCGTCGATCTCGCCTCCTCGGCGGATTCCCCGTCGACCCCCAGCCAACTCGCGCCGCAGATCGAAACGGCGAACCTCACGCTCCGGACGCTCTCGACGCCGTCGGGCGCGGCGACGCGCGTCAGCACGTCCACCCGGGGCCCCGACCTCGGATCGTCGCTCGGGTTCGCGACCGCCGACGCCGACGCCGCCTTCGAGACGGCGGCCGTCGTCGACCGGATCGAGCGCACCGAGACGAACGTCGAGCGCCAACAGCAGATCCTCGCGGAGATCAACCGCGTCGAGCGCGCCGAGGTGGCGCTGTACAGCCGCCAGTCGGAGGCCTTCAGCTCGCACGCCGACGGCGAGATCACCGACCGCGAACTGCTCGACGAACTCGTCCGTGTGGCGGCGACCGCTAAGGAGTACGACGAGCGGCTCGACGCGATCGACGCGCTCGCCGACGCGACGGAGGACTTCAGCTCTCCCGGTCGGCTCGACGAGCTTCAGGTGGCGCTACAGGTGTACGAGGGGCCGGTCCGCGACCGCGCCCTCGCCATCGCCCGCGGGCAGTCCGCCCCGAGCGACATCTACGTCGCGTCGAGCCAGGGCGCCGTCGTGCTCGCGACCGTCGTCGAGGACGAGTACGTCCGCGAGGTCTTCCGCACGGGCCGCTGGGACCGCGGCGGCAGCGACATCTCGAACGACGCGGCCATCGAGATGACCGAGGCGGCCTACCCTGAGACGGCCGCGCTCCGCCAGCCCGACGCGTTCGGCGCGGGCTCGGTCCAGCGTATCACGATCCCGCACGAGTTCGGCACCCTCCAGACGTTCGTCAGCGGCGGGACGGAACAGGTGTTCGTCGAACACCAGCGGGTCGGCCTGACGGCGTTCCCCGACAGCGAACCGGTCACCGCCTCCGGCGACGGGTTCAACGTCACCGTCGAGCGGACCTACCCCGGCGGCCCGGTGACCGTCACCGTCCTCGACGACGAGACGGGCGAACCGGTTCCCGATGTCACCGTCACGAAGTCCGTCGGCGGGGGAGACAGTCGGGCGATCGGCACCACCGACGGGGCCGGCGTCGTTCGGACGCTCTCGCCCGCCGAGCCGTACCGGATCACGGTCGTCGACGAGCCGTACGTCGTCGTTCTCGACGACATCGAACCCCTGACGACCCCGAGGCCGGTCGGCGACGAGTGACCGGTCGGCCGGGTCGTCTCCGCCGGTCCGGACCGCCCGTTCCGGCCCGCGTTTCCGCCCCCGCTCGCCGCCGCCCGGGCCGACCCTTTTGTACGGAACCGCCGCAGGACCGCCGTGCCACCAGCCGCTCGTCGCCGCCGGGGAATGGCGCCCGTCGCGGGCGTGCTGCTCATCGCGATCACGGTCGTGCTGGCCGGCGGCGTCGCGGCCGCCGCGCTCGACGGTCCCAGCGCGACGGTGCCGCCGTCGGCGGTGCTGTCGCTGTCGGCGACCGACGATCGGATCGCGATCGATCACCGCGGCGGCGACCCGATCGACGTCTCGGCCGTGACGATCCGCGTCAGCATCGACGGCGAACCGCTCGACGAACAGCCGCCGCTCCCGTTCTTTTCGGCCGCCGGATTTCACCCCGGGCCGACCGGTCCGTTCAACGCCGCCGGCGACGACACGCTGCGCGTCGGGGAGACGGCGACGTTCCGCGTCGCGGACACCAACGATCCGACGCTCGAACCCGGCCGGACGGTCACCGTCGACATCACGGCCGACGGGCAGCCGGTCGCGTCGCTGGAGGCGTCCGTCGAAGCGGGCTGAAGCGAGCGCGACGCGGGAACCGCGCTCTCACTCGGCGTCGGGCGCCGAGGGTTCCGCGTTGGCGGCGGTCGAACCCGACCCGTCGTCCGTTCCGTCGCCGCCGGGAACGCGAGCGACGGTCGTGATCGCTCGCGGACTCTGCGGCGTCGCCTGCTGGATGTGGTGTTCGTACTCCTCGTAGCCGGCGGCCTCGAACATCCGGTCGGCCTCGTCGGCGTCGTAGAACAGCATGATCGCGTCGGCCACCCGCTGGAGGATCGGGTTGTTCGGGTAGTCCGGACCGACGACGAGCACCTGTCCGCCGGGCTTCGCGACGCGGCGGAGCTCGCGGAGCCCCTCGACGGGATTCGGCCAGTACTCGATCGAGCCGGACGACCAGACCACGTCGAACGCGTCGTCGCGGAACGGGAGCCGCTCGGCGTCGCCGCGATAGAAGTCGACGCGGTCGTGTTTCCCGAACTTCTCGAACGCCTTCTCCATCTGGTGGACGCTCTGGTCGAGGCCGTGGACGTCGTCGGCGTGCTCTAACAGTCCCTCGGTGCCGAACCCGGTGCCGCAGCCGACGTCGAGCACCGTCGGGTCGTCGCCGAACTCCAGCCACGAGAGCGCCTCGGCGCGCATCTCCTCGTTCCAGTTGAAGCGGTTGATCTGGTCGTACACCTTCGAGAGGTACTTGTAGAAGAGCCGGGCGTTCGACTTGTCCTCGAGGATCCCCATTTACCGGTTCATTGGGCCGCCCGCCCCATAACGACACGGATCCGCGGTCGGCCGACGCCGGTTTCGGCGCCCGCTTCCGACCGTCTTTTCCGCCCGCCACCCGTTCCCTCGGGCATGAACCCGACGACGAGCGGCCGGTTCCGCGTCCACGACCGGCGCCAGCGGCCGGACATCGACGACGACGCGGCTCGGAGCGGCGTCGACGACGCCGAGGAGTTCGTCCTCGTCGAACTCGCCGACGAGCCGGTCGATCCGACGGACCCCGACGCCGCGGACCGGTACGACCCGCTGTACGCCACGGCCGAGGGATACGACGGCGACCTCGCGGACGCCGTCGACGCGCTCCGTCCCGGCTTCGTCGTCGACGCGACGCTGGCGTGGACCGACGGCTCCGCGCGATTCCGCGAGGTCGAGGTCGTCCGCGAGACCCGGTTCCGCTTCGCCGACGACGTGGAGGGGATGTTCGAGGCGGCCGTCGAGACGTGGCGACAGATCCGCGCGGACGGCGAGCCCGTCGGCTCGATCACGACCCGGTCGAACGACGGCGATCCGAACGGCGCGCTCTACCTCTTCGCCGATGCGCCCGGCAGCGACACCTTCGAGGAGGTCCGAACCGGGCGGCTCCCGATCGAACCGCTCGTCGCGCGGGTGAACGACTCGCGGGACGACGACGACCCGCGGGAGGTGTTCGTGCTGCGCCCCGCGGAGTACGAGTTCGTCGCCGTCTACGTCGTCTTCGACCGCGACGGCGTCCTCGCGCAGACGGTCCGCGACACCTACGACCTCGGGGTCGGCTTGGCCGCGGGGCTCGACGCGAACTACCCCGACGGCGACGGCGGGAGCGACTCCCCGGTTCTCGACGACGCGGGCGACTCGGACGACGACGACTTCGACGCCCTCGACCGCCTGTAGACGGAGCACCTGCGCCGTCGACGGCGCCGAACTACAGCCAGTCCGCGTCGGGGTCGACCCGGCCGGCCGGCGTCTCGCCGTTGAGGACGGCCGCCACGTCCGCCGCGCCGCTCCGGTTGAGGTCGTCCTTCGCCTCCTCGCTGTACCACGCCGCGTGCGGCGTGACGACCGTGTCGTCGCGCCCGACGAGTGGGTCGTCCTCCGGCGGTTCCTCGGCGAGCACGTCGAGGCCGGCGGCCTTGATCTCGTCCGCCTCCAGGGCGTCGAGCAGCGCGTCGGCGTCGACGACCGGGCCGCGACTCACGTTGACGACGACCGAGTCCTCGTCGAGGCGCGCCAGCGCGTCAGCGTCGACGATTCCCCGGGTCGCGTCCGTCAGGGGGGCGTAGACACCGACGTGGTCGGCCCGGTCGAACAGCGCCTCGAAATCGACCTCCTCGACGCCGTACTCGGCCATCTCGTCGGCACCGACGAACGGGTCGTACGCGACGAGGTCCGCGTCGAACCCGGAGAGCTGCTCGGCGGCGCGCTGCGCGATCGGCCCGAACGAGAGCAGCCCGATTGTCGACGCGCTCACGCGCCGGATCGGCGCGCCGGCCTCCCAGCTCCACCCGCCGCCCGCGACGGCGTCGTCGTACGGCTTCAGCGACCGTAGGCACGCGAGGAGCAGCGTCACCGAGTGCGTCGCGACCTCGTCGGTACAGTAGTCCGGGACGCGGGTGACGGTGACGCCGCGCTCCGCGGCCGCCTCCACGTCGATGTTGTCGACGCCGACCGCCGACCGGACCACGACGTCGAGGTCCGTGGCGTCGAGCGCCGCCTCCGTGACGGGCGTGTTGATGTCGGTGACGACAGCGTCGGCCCCCGAGGCCGCGTCGATCAGCCGCTCGGTCGAGCCCAGCTCCGCGACTTCGATCTCGACCGGCTCGTCGACGGCGTCCGCGAGCACCTCGCGGTACGTCTCCGGGTCTATCATCGGGAACGCGGACAGCACCAGTTTGGCCATACGCCTCCTCTCCCGCCGATCCACTTTACGACTGTCACTGACGCTGTCAGGCCTTCATACGTCCGTTTCGATCGTGTAGGATATCCTCTCCCCGTGTCGTCGAGGCTCGGTCAACGGGTCGCCCGTCCGCTTCGAATCGGCCTCGTCGCCCCCCGCTTCCGGGGGCCTCGGTCGCGTTCCGATGACTCTTTGCGGCCGCCGACCGTACGGCTACCCGTGAGCGAGGACAGTTCGAAGCCCCCGATGCTGGTTCTCCTTGAGTCGCTGTCGTTCTACCGCAACGTCCGAGTGGGGGCGGCGGCTGGCGCGCTGCTCGCGGTCCTGCTGTACCTCGTCAGGACCCTCGAACTGCTCGGCCCCGTGATCGACACGCGCGAGTACCCGCTTTTCGGACCGGACGTCTGGTTCCTCCTGCTGGCGTTCGTGCTGGCGGCGACCTCGGCGCTGTCGGTCGCGGTCGTCCTCACGATCGCGACCGCCGTCAGCGGCGCACGCGGCGCGGAGCGTCCGGAGTCATAGGGACCGCATCGGGCCGCCGCGAGAAGGGGGGCGATCGGAACCGCACCGACGATCGGAAGATCCCGTCAGTCGGCCGTACAGGAGGCCTCGTTCTCGTCGGCGGTGAACTCCTGAGCCGGCTCCGTGAGCTTGTAGAGGTTCTGCCTGGCGTCCGCGAAGTAGACGTCCTCGTCGACGACGCCGATCCCCTCGAGCCGTTCGAGCGCGTACCGGACGGTGCGGGCCGACAGCATCGACTCTTGGACGATCCCCTTCTGGGTCAACGGTCCGTTGTACTCGAGCACCTTGAAGACGAGTTTGGCGCTCGGCGGGAGGTCGTCGAGGCCCTCCGTTTGAGTTCTTTCCATCGTTACGATTCGAAACCGCACACGCTCATAAATGTTGATGGAGCATTGCCGCTGAACCGCCGTATACCGGAGATATGCGCCGCTTTTCGCGGTACAAACCGGCAATATGGCCCTATTTCTCCCCGCTGGACTGACCAGTCAGTCAGCGATTCGGCTCGCGCGCGCCTCGGCCGGGGCGACGCGCGCCGGACCGACCCGGCGGATGTCCCCGCGGTACTCCCGTCGCGGTCGCGGCCGGCGGCGGGAACGAACGGCTTTTCACGGGCGCTCGCGGATCCGAAGGCATGAGCGACGACTCGGGCCTCTCCGACCACGCGCGCGGCGTGGTCGTCACGACCATCTGCTGTCTCGCCGGGATCGCCGCCGGCGTCGTTTCGGCCGTCTACGTCGGCACCGATCCGGCCTCCGCCGCGAGCACGACCGCGGTGTTCGTGCTCGGGGCGTTCGTCATCGCGCAGTACCCGATATTTAAAGCGGTCGGCGTCGGGGACTTCGGAGTCAAAGACAACCTCTACGTCGCGTTTCTCACGTTCACCCTCTGGTTCATCAGCTACACCGTCCTCCTGACGTCCGGCGTCGAACTGGGGGTCTGAGATGGCGGACGACAGTATCGCGGTCGTGGACCTCGACCGGTGTCAGCCCGACCGCTGTAACTACGAGTGTATGAAGGACTGCCCGCCCAACCGGACGGGCAAGGAGTGTATCACGGAGCGCGGCGAGGACGCCGAAGAAGGCGATCCGGACCAGATCCACATCTCCGAGGAGATCTGTCTCGGCGAGACGTGCGGCATCTGCGTCAACTCCTGCCCGTTCGACGCCATCGAGATCATCAACCTCCCCTCCGAACTCGACGACGACCCGGTCCACCGCTACGGCGACAACGCCTTCTCGCTGTACGGCCTCCCCACGCCGGAGCCGGGCAGCGTCACCGGTATCCTCGGCCCGAACGGGATCGGGAAGTCCACGGCCGTCCACGCGCTCGCCGGCGAAATGGTCCCGAACCTCGGCGACCACGCCGCCGACGGCGACTGGGAGCGCGTCCTCGACCGCTTCCGCGGCACCGGGATCCAGAGCTACCTCGAATCGCTCCGCGACGGCGACGTGACGGTCGCGCGCAAGCCGCAGTACGTCGACCAGATCCCGAACCAGTTCGACGGGAACACCCGCGAACTCCTGGAGCGGACCGACGAGCGCGGCGCGCTCGACGATCTCGTCGACCGCCTCAACATCCGCCCGGTGATGGACCAGGATATCGACTCCATCTCGGGCGGCGAGCTCCAGCGCGTCGCCATCGCGGCGTGCCTCGCACGTGACGCCGACTTCTACTTCCTCGACGAGATCACGCCGTACCTCGACATCGGCCAGCGGATGATCGTCGCCCGGCTCATCCGCGAGCTCGCCGACGACGACGCGGCCGACCGGTCGATGCTCGTCGTCGAACACGACCTCGCCATCCTCGACCTCCTCGCCGACACCCTCCACGTCGCGTACGGGGAGCCCGGCGCGTACGGGGTCATCACCGACCCGAAGTCGGTGCGGAAGGGGATCAACGAGTACCTGAAGGGGTACCTTGACAACGAGAACATGCGGATCCGCCCGTCGGCGATCACCTTCGAGGAGCACGCGCCGCGGGTCGCCTCCCGGAGCGAGACGCTGATCGAGTACCCGGACCTGCGGAAGTCGTACGGCGACGGCGAGTTCGAGCTCCGCGTCGAGGGCGGCGAGATCAACCGCTCCGAGGTGTTGGGCGTCGTCGGCCCGAACGGGATCGGGAAGTCCACGCTCGCGCAGCTGTTCACGGGTGACTTGGAGCCCGACGAGGGCGAGCTCGACTTCGCGCTCGACATCTCCTATAAGCCGCAGTACATCGACATCGACCAGCACATGCGGGTCGACGCGTTCCTCTCGTCGATCACCGACGAGTTCGGCTCCTCCTACTGGAACACCGAGATCGCCCAGCCCCTCCAGTTGGAGCGCGTGATGGAGCAGAACCTCTCGGATCTCTCTGGCGGGGAACGTCAGCGCGTCGCCATCGCGGCCTGTCTCTCCAACGACGCCGATCTCTACCTGCTCGACGAGCCCTCAGCCCACCTCGACGTGGAGCAGCGCGTCCGGGCGACGACGGCGATCCGCCGGTACGCCGAGAACCACGACGCGACGGTGATGGTGATCGACCACGACATCTACATGATCGACCTGCTGGCCGACCGGCTGATGGTGTTCGACGGCGAGCCGGCCGAGCGCGGCCGCGCGGCGCCGCCGCAGGACATGCGCGACGGCATGAACGAGTTCCTCGCCGACCTCGAGATCACCTTCCGCCGCGACGAGCGAACCGGACGCCCCCGGATCAATAAGCCGGGCTCACAGCTCGACAGCCAGCAGAAGCGCGACGGCGAGTACTACTACTCCGGCTGATCGGAATCGACGTTCGCGGTCGCGCCCCGACGCCCGTCGATTCGCGGTATCGAAGCGATTAAGCCCGGAACACGCAAACGCCGGCACATGAAACACCTCATCATCCGCGGCGACCCCGACATCCGGAAGGACGCGGTGATCGAGCACGACGGCGAGGAGCTGGTCTGTTTCGGCATCAACGTCCAGGGGGGCTGGCACGGCCCGGACGAGCCCCAGCTATGGTGTACCGTCGGCACCGAGGACGAACGTGACGCCTACGACAAACGCGAGTACGTCCCCCACTGGCTCGACGTCGAGACGGTCGACGCCGGGGACCTCGACGTGATCAAGGCGAAGGGCGACCTCTCCGTCTAACGCGCCGACCGCTTCTCGCCGGCGCTTCTACCCGTCTACCGGCGGGTCCGCCAGCCACGCCTCGATGGCGCCCGCCATCGCCCCGCGGCGGTGGACCGTCCCCGCCTCGGGGTCGACGACCGTGCTCTCGGTGCCGGGCGTCTCGCCGCCGTCGATCACGGCGGCGACCCCATCGCGGACCCGGTCGTCGAGGTCGCCGAGGTCGGTGACGCTGCCGGTCCCGGGGACGTTGGCGCTCGTCGCCGTGAGGGGACCGGTCTCGGCCATGAGCGCCCGCGCGAGGTCGTGGTCCGGCACGCGGACCCCGACGCGGTCGCGGCCGGCGGTGAGCGCGTCCGGCACGCCGTCGCCGCGCTCGACGACGACGGTCACCGGCCCCGGGAGGAACGCCCGGGCGAACGCCACCGCCCGCTCCGTCGGGCGGGTGTGGCGGAGGGCGTCGTCGACGCTCGCGACGCCGAGCGAGAGCGGATTCGACCGGTCGCGGCCCTTCAGGTCGAAGACGCGCTCGACGGCGTCGGGATCGAGCGCGTCCGCGCCGAGCCCGTACACCGTCTCGGTCGGGTAGACGACGAGGTCGCCGCGGTCGACGGCGGCGGCCGCCGCGCGCAGCTCGTCGGATCGGTCCGGTCCGTCGTCGCTCGTATCGGCGGTCACGTGCGGCTATTCGGTGCCGAGTTGAAAAAGCGTGACGAGTGGACGTTGCCGCCCCCACCGACGCCCGCCGGGAGACGACGCGGCCGCGGAGCGCGAGGGTATCAGTCGACGAGGTTCGCGACCGCGTCGTCGATCGCCTCGGCGTCGGGGAACGCGGGGTGTTCGCCCGCGACCCACGCGTACTCGACGGTTCGGTCGGCGTCGAGGAGGAAGACGGCGGGACGACTCTCCGTGACCCCCGTCATGCCGTCGATGTCGTGCGCGAGGCCGTACTCCTCGATCACGCCCGCGCCCGGGTCAGAGAAGATGCGGACGCCGTCGCCGCGGTCGGCGAGCAGGCGCTTGTGGGCGTACGGCGTCGAGATCGAGACGCCGAGGACGTCGACCTCGTCGCTCCACCCGTGGTCGTCGACCGTGTTGTAGAGGTACGTCCCCTGAAACGCGCCGTCCATCGGGTGGAAGAGGAGGAGCGTCGGCCCGTCGACGACGTCGGCGAGCGAGCGGTCCTCCCAGTACTCGCCGTTCACGAGCGGGCGGGTGAAGTCGGGCGCCGCGTCGCCCTCCTCGACGTGGTCGGTCTCCGGGAGAGAGACGACGTCGAAGTCGGGCATCTCAGGCAACTCCCTCGGCGTCGACCGCGCGGCCGCCGTCGGCCGCCGCGTCGCCGTACGTGCCGCGGAGGTACTCGACGATGTTCGCGCTCTCGGACATCGTCACGCCCGTCTCGCGGTCGACGATCGCCGGGACGCTCCGCGCGCCGGAGACGCGCTTGACGACGTTGCGCTCCGAGTGCATCGGCTCGACGTATCGGGAGCGGTACGCCACGTCGAGTTCGTTCAGCGTCCGGACCACGCGCTCGCAGTACGGACACGCTTGGAGCCGGTACAGGGTGATCTGTGGCTCGGTCATGCCTCGCGATTCGCCCGCGGGACGGGTAATCGTGTCGGCAGCGGCACCCTCGGTGTCGGCGGATCCGAGTCGGCGACGATTCGGGGCACCGCGCACACCGGTGGGCGCGCTCGGGTGTGCGGCACGGCGACCGTTTCCGCGGCGGTCGGGTCGCTTCCGGGTTAGTCGAAGGGAACGCTTTAATCGCGGGCCGACGGATGACAAACGAACATGGGCTTGTCGTCTAGTGCGCCGGTGGTCGATGTCCTCCAGATACCGATGCCGGGTCAAGAGGTCGTGACCGCCCTCGGTGTCGTTGCGATTATGCTTCTCATCGGGCTCTCGGCGTTCTTTTCCTCGTCCGAGATCGCGATGTTCTCGCTGCAGCAACACCGCATCGATAGCCTCGTCGACGAGGGGGTGACGGGGGCGAAGACGATCCGCGACATGAAACAGAGCCCCCACCGCCTGCTGGTGACGATCCTCGTCGGGAACAACATCGTCAACGTGGCGATGACCTCCATCGCCACCGCGCTGTTCGGGATCTACCTCTCGCGGGGGCAGTCGGTGCTGGCGACGACCTTCGGGATCACGACGCTCGTGCTGATCTTCGGCGAGAGCGCGCCCAAGTCGTACGCCGTCGAGAACACCGAGTCGTGGGCGCTGCGGATCGCCCGCCCGCTGAAGGCCTCCGAGTACGCCCTCTACCCGCTCGTCGTCCTCTTCGACTACATCGTCAAGGGCGTCAACAGCGTCATCGGCGGCTCGGCGGCCATCGAGTCGACGTACGTCACCCGCGACGAGATCCAGGACATCATCGAGACGGGCGAGCGCGAGGGCGTCATCGAGGAGGAGGAGCGGGAGATGCTCGACCGCATCTTCCGGTTCAACAACACCATCGCCAAGGAGGTGATGACGCCGCGGCTCGACGTCACCGCGGTCGCGAAGGAGGACTCCGTCGAGGAGGCGATCGAGACGTGTATCCAGGCCGACCACGAGCGCGTCCCCGTCTACGAGGGGAACCTCGACAACATCATCGGCGTGGTGACGGTGCGCGATCTGGTCCGCGAACTGCGCTACTCCGAGGGCCAGCCCTCCCTCGAGCGCGTCGTCAAGCCCACGCTCCACGTCCCGGAGTCGAAGAACGCGGACGAGCTGCTCGCGGAGATGCAGGAGAACCGCCTCCAGATGGTGACGGTCATCGACGAGTTCGGCACCACGGAGGGGATCATCACCTTAGAGGACATGGTCGAGGAGATCGTCGGCGAGATCCTCGAGGGCGACGAGGAGGCGCCGGTGGAGTTCGTCGACGACAACGTCGCGGTCGTCCAGGGCGAGGTGAACATCGACGAGGTCAACGAGATCCTCGGGATCGATCTCCCGGAGGGCGAGGAGTTCGAGACGCTCGCGGGCTTCGTGTTCAACCGCGCCGGGCGCCTCGTCGAGGAGGGCGAAGAGATCGAGTTCGACGAGATCCGGATCCGTATCGAGCGCGTCGACAACACCCGCATCATGTCCGCGCGCGTGACGGTCCTCGACGGCGACGCGGGGGCGGCGGACTCGAGCGCCCCGGTCGAGGCCACCGACTTGACCGACGAGACCGAGGCGGCGGAGACGGACGGCGAGGGCGGGCCCGCTCGGAACGACGCGGAATAGTCGCGGACTACGACATCTTCGGAGTTCGATGCGATTGTCTGTGGGTAGCTGACCGCGATTGTCAGTACGAACGTCAGAATATCCAGCCGTTCACTTATAAACAGCCATCACCGAAGCGGCGAAGACCACCGCCAAACCCCCTGCCGCACCACAGCCCCACGCCTCCTCGGCTTTCAAACGGCGTAGGCGCGGGCGGCCGCGACGAGCGCCTTCCGGTAGTCGCTCTCCGAGGGGTCGTGACCGAGGTCGAGGAACCGTGCTTTGAACGCGTCCACGTCGACGGCGTCGGTGTCGCTGCCGGCCGCGCGCGCGAGGTCGTAGATGCGGTGGTCGGGACCAGCGATGTCGTGTCGCTCCACGAGGGCGAGCGCGAACGCGGCGTTGACGGCGGTGATCTCCGGGTCGGCGCCCGCCGTCACCGGCGGTGAACCGGTACGAGACACGTCGGGGCGGTCCGCGACCGCGGCCGCCAGCGTCGATTCGAGGAAGCCGAGGAGCTTGTTCGCGGGCGCCACCGAGAGCGTGATGTCGTCGGCGTAGATGTCTTTCATGTGGTTCGCGATCTGGTAGCAGTGCGCGAGCTTGCGGCGCTCGACCTTCTCACCGGAGAGACCGAGGTACAACGCCTCTTCCGTGGACTGAAGGTGCGAGGGGTGTCCCTCCTCGTACCGGGCCATGTGCGCGAGCTCGTGGATCGCCAGTTCGCGCGCCATCGCGCTCGTGGCGGCCCGCCGGGAGACGTTCAGGACGTGGTGGTCGTCGTAGTGGCCGGCCCACGTCCGCTCGTCGGGGTCCTCGCGGACCACGACGCGGACCGGCGCCTCCACGGAGCGCTCGGTTTCGAAGAGGTCCGCGGCGCCGAGAAACGGGTCGGGAGGAACGTCCCCCTGAACGCGAAGATCCATGCGTACAGTTCACACGGGTGGCGGCGGTAAGTCTCTTGCGCTCGCGGACCCGGTTCGCGGCGCGCCGGCGCCCGGTTCCGACGACGACTCTCGCCCTCCCTAGGCGACTCGTTCCTCTCGGCGACCGGCGTACGCTTTTGAGCCCTCCCGACGAACGTCGAACCATGCGCGTCTACGCGGCGTACGACGACGGGCTCCGGATCGTCGACCCCGCGACCGGCGCGGTCGAGACTCGCCTCTCCGGCCAGCGCGTCGACTGTCTCTCCGTCGCGGACCCCGGCGACGGCGCGGCGGGAGCCGGAACCCGCGGTCCGCGCGTCCTCGCCGGGACCTTCGACGCGGGGCTGTTCCGCTCCGTCGACGGCGGCGAGCGGTTCGCGGGCGCGGCCGCGTCGACGCTCGGTCCCGAGGGGTCCGGCCCGGACGCGGTCACCGCGGTCGCGACGGGCCCGCACGACCCCTCGGTCGTCTGGATCGGCACGGAGCCCTCGCGCGCGTACCGCTCCGTCGACGGCGGCGAGACGGCGGCACTGGTCGGCGGGCTGACCGACCTGCCCTCGGCGTCCGAGTGGTCGTTCCCGCCGCGACCCGACACGCACCACGTCCGGTGGATCGAACCCTGTCCCGCCGATCCGGACCGCTGGCTCCTCGGGATCGAGGCGGGTGCGCTCGCCGTGACGGCCGACGGCGGCGCGACGTGGACCGACCGCCCGCCGGGGTCGCGCCGCGACACCCACGCGATGGCGACGCACCCGGACGCCCCCGACCGCGTCTACGCCGCCGCCGGCGACGGCTTCGCCGAGAGCGACGACCGCGGCGACTCGTGGCGCGTCCGCGACGCCGGCCTCGACCACGGCTACGTCTGGGGGCTCGCGGTCGACCCCGGGGACCCGGACACCGCCGTGGTCAGCGCGGCCCGGGGCGCGACGGCCGCCCACCGCCGCGGCGAGGCGCACCTGTACCGCTACCGTCGCGGCGGGGAAGAGGAGGACGAGGGGACGGGGGCGACGGGCGACGCGGGCGCGTTCGAGCGCCTCGACGACCGCGGCGTTCCGACCGGGGAGGGGACGTATTGAGCGGTCCTCGCGGCCGGGCGGTCCGGCGGCGAGATCTGGGCGCTCTCGAACCGCGGGCTCTTCGTGACCCGCGACGCCGGCGACTCCTTCGAGCAGGTCCCGGTCGATCTCCCCGACCGCCCGGCGCGGGCGCTGGCGGTCGCTTGAGCAGCGAGCGAGGCGAAAAGCGACGAGACGCGGTCGAACGCCGTCGAAAGCAGTCAGTCTCGGACCGCGCCGACGATCAGGTAGACGACCGGCGTGTCGAGGACGGCGATCGCGAGCTTCAGCAGGTACTGACCCAGTCCGAGCGCGAGCAGCGCCGGCGGGTCGAACACCGGCCCGACCCCGAGCAAGAGCGGGGCGGCGTAGAAGGCGACGCCGACGAAGATGGCGGTGTCTATCGCTTGGCTCGTGGCGGTCGAGCCGATGTTGCGGAGCCACAGCATTCCCTCGCCCGTGCGGTCGCGGATCGCGTGGAACACGAACACGTCCCAGTTCTGGCTCACGACGTACGCCAGCAGGCTGCCCGCGACGATGTTCGCCGCCGGTCCGAGCGCCGCCTGGAAGGCGGCGGACACCTCGGGGTCGACACCGGGCGCCGCGAGCGTCGACCACACCAGCGCTAACACGAGGAAGTTCGCGAGGAACGCGACGTTGACGACCACCTGCGTCGCGCGCCGGCCGTACAGCTCCGCGTAGCAGTCGGAGGCGAGGAACGTGAGCGCGTACGCGAGCGCGGCGCCGGGCAGCAGGATCTCCGCGCCGACCACCGGCAGCGCGAACGGGAGCGGCAGCGCGAGCACCTTCGCTGCGGTGAGCTGTGCGGTCCCGAGCGCGACCGTGAACAGCGTGATAAGCGCCACCGCCGCGACCGCCGTCCGGTCCAGCGGGTCGGTCCGGAAGGGCCCGTTCCCGCCGGCCGCCGTCCGACTACTCATCGGTCTCCCCCGTTGACTCGCTCCTCTCCAACCCCGCCGCCGTCGCCGGGTCGTCGTCGAGCCGGTCGTGGCGGGCGTCGATCTCGTCGAGCAGGTCGAGGGTCTTCCGGATCGACGCGCGCACCGCGTCGCTGCGGTTCACGAACTTCCCGTCGTCGCCCACGTGGTCGTCGAGGTCGGCAAGCAGCTCCGCCGGGATCTCGACGCTTATCTTCGGCATACTCGCGTCGTGGACGCCGGGTAGGGATGAACGTTATTATCCGGAGATTATCGAGAGAGTCCCGAAGTGCTCGACTCGACGTCCGGCTGCGCTGCCCGCCCGCCCAGAGCTCGTAAACCGCTACGTTGAAGTGGGTTTACGAGTCCGTTGAGTCATGGCAACGAACACGGAGTCCGTCGATCTCGTCGGCGACGAGGCGGCGACGAACCTCGCTCGCGCCGCGCTGTTCGCGGCGCTCGTCGGGGCGTTCGCGTACGTCTCCTTCCCGAACCCGCTCTCGGCCGGGGTACCGATCACGCTCCAGGTCCTCGGCGTGTTCCTCGCGGGGATCATGCTCGGCCCGGTGTGGGGGTCGCTCTCGATGGTCCTGTACCTCGCCGCCGGCGCGGTCGGCGCGCCGGTCTTCTCCGGCGGCACCGCGGGGATCAGCTACCTGATCGCCAGCCCGACGCTCGGGTTCCTCTGGTCGTACCCCTTCGCCGCGGGAGTGATCGGGCTCGTCGCCCACCGCGGGACGAGCCTCTCCGAGGTCGACGCGGTCCCGACGCCGGTCCTCGTGGGAGCGATGGTCGCCGGGACCGCGATCATCTACGGGTTCGGCACGGTCGGCTTCGCGGTGATACAGTACGACCCGTGGTACGCGTCGCTGTGGCAGGCGTTCCTCGTCTCTTCGCTCGCCTTCGTCCCCGTCGAGGCGGTCAAGATCGCCGCCGCCGTCGGCATCGTCAAGAACGACGCGATCGCGGCTGCCTGACCCGGCGTGATCGCCGTCAGCGACCTCACGCACGCGTTCGACGGGGCGGTCGCGCTCGACTCGGTCTCGCTCTCCGTCGACGACGGCGAGTTCCTCCTCGTCACCGGCCCGAACGGCTCTGGCAAGACGACGCTCGTCCGTCACTTCAACGGCCTGCTCTCGCCCACCGAGGGAGAGGTCCGGGTCAACGGCGTCCCGGCCGAGGCGGACCTCGTCGCGGCGCGGACGGCGGTCGGGATGGTGTTCCAACGCCCGGCGGACAGCTTCGTCGCCGCGACGATCGCGGCCGACGTGGCGTTCGGCCCCGAGAACCTCGGTCTGTCCCACGACGAGATCGACCGACGCGTGGCGACCGCCCTCGACGCGGTCAACCTCGCCGGGCGGGGCGACGAGCGGATCGACGCGCTCTCCGGCGGCGAGAAGGCCCGTGTCGCGGTCGCCGGCGCGCTGGCGATGGAGCCGGACCACCTCGTCCTCGACGAGCCGTTCTCGGGGCTCGACGAGCCCGCCCGTCGCTCGCTGCTGTCTCACCTCGCGTCGCTCTCGGCCGACGGAACGGGGATCGTCGTCGTCACTCACGACCTGCGCGGCCTGATCGACCGGTGTGACCGGGTGATCGCGCTCGCCGACGGGTCGATCGCGTTGGACGCCCCGCCCGAGGCGGCGCGCGCCGAACTCCCCGCGCTCGACGTCCACGTCCCGGCGAGCGAGCGCCTCGAGGGCGAGTCCGACACGCGATGATCGGCTACGTCCCCGGCTCGACTGTCGCGCACCGGCTCGACCCCCGGGCGAAGATCGCCGTTCAGGTCGCGTTCGCCGCCGCGGCGTTCGCGTACACGACCCCCCGCGGGCTCGCCGTCCTGTCCGTCCTCGCGCTCGCGGTCGCCCGGCTCGCGTCGCTGTCGCTCGCCGGCGTCGTCCGCTCGTTCAGGGTCATCCTCCCCTTCCTCGTCGCCGCGCCGCTCGTCGCGACGATCGAGCTGTCTCCGCCGGCGATAGACCCGGGAGCGGCCGTCTACCCGGCGCTGTCGAGCTACCGCGTGCTGCTCGTCGTCGTCGTCAGCGCGGCGTACGTCCGTACCACGACGGTCCGGGAGTCGCGCGCGGCGATCCAGCGGACCGTCCCGGGTCGCCCCGGCGTGTTCCTCGGCGTCGGCGTCTCGCTCGTCTTCCGGTTCCTCCCGGTTCTCCGGCGGGAGATCACGGCGGTCAGGGAGGCGTCGGCGGCCCGGCTCGGCACCGAACGCCCGCTCGTCGACCGGATCGAGCGCGTCGCCGTCGCGGGCGCGACCCGGACGCTGGGGCGCGCGGACCGCCTCTCCACGGCGCTCTCGGCCCGCTGTTTCGCGTGGAACCCGACGCTGCCGCGGCTGATGCTCACCCGGATCGACGCGCCGGCGCTGGCGCTCGCGGGAGCGCTGCTGGCGGCGGCGCTGTTTCGGGCCGTCTGAGCCGTCGTCGCTTGCGCGGACCGGGATCTCCTCCGCGGCGGGAGTCCTTCGATTCGCGCGAACGCCGCGCGGCGGCCGCTGCGCTGTGGCAAGTTTTAACCCGGCCGTATCCCGGTGATCGATCATGACTCCCTTACAGGCGGCCACCCGCGAAACCTTCTGGACCATCGGTCCGGTGGGGAAGGCCGCGTTCTACTGGCTCGCCGTCGTCGCGATCCTCGTCTTCCTGTACGGCGTGTACGCGCGGTTCGCGGCGTACGCGCGCGGGAGCGAAGACCCGCGAGACCGGCTGTCGGACCTCCCCGGACGGGTGATCGGGGCGACGAAGACCGTCCTCGCGAACGAGAACCAGTTCGACGGGGACCTCTACACCGGCGTGATGCACACGTTCGTGCTGTGGGGGTTCCTCGTCCTGCTCGTCGCGACGACCATCCTCGGGATCGACATCGACCTCTACCGTCCGCTCACGGGCGAGTCCTTCTGGGTCGGCGACTTCTACCTCGCGTACCAGTTCGCCGTCGACGCGTTCGGCCTGCTGTTCGTCGTCGGCGTCGGCATGGCCGCGTACCGCCGCTACCGGCAGCGCGAGGGGCGGCTCTGGGGAAAACACACCTCCTTCGAGGACGACGCGTTCGTGTGGACGCTGTTCCTGCTCGGCGTCGGCGGCTTCGTCGTCGAGGGCGTGAGTATGGTCGGCCAGCCGGGGCGGGCGACCGAGACGGTGAGCTTCGTCGGGATGGCGCTCGCGACCGGGCTGGAGTCGTCCGGGCTCACGGCCGCGGGCGCCGAGGCGATATACGGCGTCCTCTGGTGGAGCCACTCGCTGCTGGCGTTCGCGTTCGTGGCGTGGATCCCCTACGCGAAGCCGTTCCACATGATCTCGTCGTTCGCCAACGTCGTCGCCCGCGACGAGAAGGCGGGCGCGCGGCTCCCGAACGTCCCCGCGGACCTCGACCACACGAACGCGGAGTCGCTCGACGACTTCACCTGGAAGGAGCTGATGGACGGCGACGCCTGTACGAAGTGTGGCCGGTGTACCGACGCCTGCCCCGCCGACACGGTCGGGCGCAACCTCGACCCGCGGAACGTCATCCTCGATCTGAAGTCGTACCGCGAGTCGGTGAGCGACGACCCGGTGGCCGGCTCGGGCGGTGGAGGCGGTCCCGCGGCGACCGACGGCGGCACGGTCCCCATCGTCGCCGACGAGGGCGGCGTCATCGACGCCGAGTCGATGGAGTCCTGTATGTCCTGTATGGCGTGTATGGACGCCTGCCCGGTCGACATCGAGCACCTCACCTCCTTCACGAAAATGAACCGCCAGCTCGTCGACGAGGGGGCGGTCGACTCGAACCTCCAAGACGTGTTCCAAGACGTGATGCAGAAGGGGAACACCTTCGGCGACTCCCAGGCGACCCGCGGCGACTGGGCCGACGACCTCGACGGCGTCGAGGTCCCGGACGCCCGCGAGACCGAGGTGGAGTACCTCTGGTACGTCGGCGACTACCCGAGCTTCGACGATCGGAACAAGAAGGTCGCGCGTGCGCTCGCCCGCCTCTTCGACGAGGCGGACGTGTCGTTCGGCATCCTCTTTGACGACGAGAAGACGGACGGCAACGACATCCGCCGGATCGGCGAGGAGTTCCTCTACCTCGAACTCGCCGGCCACCACGTCGAGACGTTCGCCGACTGCGAGTTCGAGAACATCGTCTGTACCGATCCGCACTCCTACAACACGATCAAAAACGAGTACCCCGAGGTCGACTTCGCGGAGTTCGCGGACGACCCGATGATGCCGTTCGAGCGCGAGGAGCCGTGGAACGCTGACGGCGCGGTCGACGTGTTCCACTGGACGCAGGTGGTCGAGGAGCTGGTCGAGGCGGGCCGGCTCGACCTCTCGGGCGACGAGCTGGACTACACCGTCACCTACCACGACCCATGTCACCTCGGCCGGTACAACGACGAGTACGAGGCGCCCCGCGAGCTCATCCGGGCGACCGGCGCCGATCTCCACGAGATGCCCCGGTCGCGGGACGACTCGTTCTGCTGCGGCGGCGGCGGCGGCGGGCTCTGGACCGAACACGAGGAGGAAGTCAAGCCGAGCGAGGAGCGCCTCCGTGAGGCCGTCGAGGACACCGACGCGGGGGCGTCGATCGAGAAGTTCGTCGTGGCCTGTCCGATGTGTACGACGATGTTCGAGGACGGGCGGAAGACGGGGGACTTCGAGGACCAGATCGAGATCGTCGACGTGGCGGAGCTGCTGATCGAGGCGGTGGAGGTCGGATCGTAGCGTGGGGACTCGGTCCGTCGGAGCCGCCGGACCGAGACGCTCGCCGCGACCGCCGTCCCTACGCTCGCCGCGACCGCCGGTCCGTCGCCTCGTCCGTGCGCCGCAACAGCGCTCGCCCGGGGGCGCGGTCGCGGACCGGCGCGTCGCCGAGGTAGTCGACGAGCGCGTCGCGGAGCAGGGCGACGCCCTCGTCGTCGAGCGCCGCGCCCCGCTCTAACGACTCGATCGGGCGGTGGTACGGTGCCTCGTCGTCGGTCGCGCTCCGCGCGGCGTCGAGCAGCGCGGCGTGAGCCACCCACGCCTCCTCCCGGGAGGTCGTCGGCGCCGGCGGCCCGTCGGTCGTGGGAGGCGTCATTCGTCCGGGTTCTCCCGGTACGAGGACTTAAAACCACGTCCCGGTTTCGCCCCGATCCGGCGCCGAGGAGCCGCGCACCGCCGTCTCTCCCCGCCGACCGTCGCTCTTCGGGAGTATATACTACTATATAGAATATGTGGAAGCATATAGCCGTACTGGGGAGTATGCGACACCACGTACCGTTCATAGCATACTACTTAACCGGAACTCGTCCACCCACACGTAATGGAGTCCAGTCACGACGCGGACGCAACGGGAATCACGCGGCGGAAATCGCTCGCGGCGATCGCTGGCGCCGGGGCGCTCGGTCTCGCCGGCTGTACGCAGAGCGGAGACGGCGGCTCGGGCGGCGACGAGCTCTCCGGTCCGATCAACATCGCCGGTTCGAGCACGGTGTTCCCGCTGATGAGCGCGGTCATGGAGGACTTCGCCGAGCAGCACCCCGGCGTCGACCCCGACATCAGCTCGACGGGGTCCGGCGGCGGATTCTCGAACTTCTTCTGTACGGGCGACACCGACTTCAACAACGCGAGCCGCCCGATCCAGCCCGAGGAGGAGGAGCTATGCGAGGAGAACGGCGTCGAGTACGTCGAGCTGATCGCGGCGACCGACGCGCTCACGGTCGTCGTCAACCCCGACGCCGACTGGATCGACTCGCTCACGACCGAGGAGCTCGCCCAGATCTGGAAGTCCGACCCCGTCCAGACGTGGGACGAGGTCCGCGACGAGTTCCCGAACGAGGAGATAAACCGCTTCGGCGCCGCCGACACCTCCGGCACGTACGACTACTTCATCGAGGCGATCCTCGAAGAGGAGGGCCACACCAGCGACTATCAGGCGACTGAGCAGGACAACACGATCGCCCAGGGCGTCTCCGGCGACCCGTACGCGATCGGCTACTTCGGCTTCGCGTACTACTTCCAGAACCCCGACCAGCTGAAGGCCCTCGGCATCGACGACGGCGACGGGCCGGTCGAGCCGAGCCTCGAAACCGCCTCGTCGGGCGAGTACACGCCGCTCTCGCGGCCCCTCTTCACCTACCCGTCGATCGAGTCACTCGGCGAGGAGCACATCGCCGAGTTCGCCCGCTACTTCGTCGAACAGACGACGAACGAGGAGCTCGTCGCCAACGACGTCGGCTACGTGCCCGCCACCGAGGAGACGCAGGAGGAACAGATGCAGACGCTCGAAGACGCGATCGAGCAGGCGCAGGGCTGAGCCGGCGCGATGAACCGGTGTATTGATTTACGACAGCGTTCGATACCCCACCGTTCGTGACTGACAGCACAGAGAGTCCCGACCTGTCGCGGCGGGGCGGACTCACACGACTGAAGGAGGGAACCTACGGCGGCCTGTTCGCGGCGTGTGCGGCGATAACCCTGCTCACCACGGCCGCAATCTTCGTCACGCTCCTGTCGGACGCGGTGGTGTTCTTCCGCTCGATCTCGGTCGCCGAGTTCCTCACCGGCACCAACTGGAGCCCGAACCCGGCCGGCGGCGGGCAGGCGTTCGGCATCATCCCGCTTCTCATCGGGACGATCACGGTGACGATCACCGCGGCGTTCATTTCGATCCCGATCGGGACGCTCACGGCAATCTACCTCAGCGAGTACGCGACCCCGAACGCCCGGTCGATCCTGAAACCGCTGTTGGAGATCCTCGCGGGGATCCCGACGGTCGTGTACGGGTACTTCGCGCTCGTGTACGTCACTCCGGCGCTGAAGGCGACGCTGTTCCCGGAGATGAGCACGTTCAACGCCCTGTCCGCGTCGATCATGGTCGGGATCATGACGATCCCGATGGTGTCGTCGATCTCCGAGGACGCCATGAGCGCCGTGCCCGACGAGCTGCGGCAGGCCGGCTACGGGCTCGGCGCGACCAAGTTCGAGGTGTCGACCGGCATCGTCGTCCCGGCGTCGATCTCCGGGATCGCCTCCTCGTACATCCTCGCCGTCTCCCGCGCTATCGGCGAGACGATGATCGTCGTCGTCGCCATGGGCGCGCAGGCGCGGATGCCCGCGGTCCGGGAGGCGCTCTTCGGTATCCCCTTCGTCAACCCGGCCGACGTGCTCTTGGAGTCCGGGATGACCATCACCGTCGCGATGGTCCAGATCACCGGCGGCGACCTCACCGGCGGGACGCTCCCGTACAACTCCATGTTCGCGCTCGGCCTCGCGCTGTTCGCGGTAACGCTCGTCATGAACGTGATCAGTGATATCATCGCGCAACGCTACCGGGAGGAGTACTGATGGCGACCGACAACGCGAACGCGAACGGCTTCGGCGAGGTCAGTCGAGTCCGGGGAATCGTCTTCGAGTACCTGTCCCTGGGCGCGAGCGTGTTCGGCCTCGTCGCGCTCGGCGTGCTCCTCGTGTACGTCGCCATCGACGCCTTCGATCTCGCGAACGCGAGCCCGGAGTGGCTGCTGACGTACTTCCTCACGCTCGTCGTCCCGTTCCTCGCGTTCTGCCTGTACAGCGCGAGCGACCCGACCGTGACCCGACGCGCGCTCGGCGCGCTCGGCGGCGGCCTCGTCGCCGTCGCCGCGCTGTTCACCGCCATCGAGGCGCTCGTCGTGCCGATTCCGCGGCTCAACTGGCAGCTCGCGTACCTCTTCGTCGTCGCGGCCCCGGTCACCGCGTACCTCGCGTACGTCGGCAGCGGCGGCCGCGTCGGCGCGGTCGGCTTCGGACTCCTCGGGCGGCTGGTCGGCGGAGCCGCCGTCGGGCTCGCGGTCGGCACGCTGTTCCTCGTGTTCGACCCGCTGCTGTGGTTCCTCGCGTACACGCTCGGGGTCCTCCCGGCCGTCGGGCTGTACGCGTTCGGGCGGCGACGGTCGACGCCCCGAGCGCGGACCGCGGCGGCGCCGGTCGGCCTCGGCGGACTGGTCGCCGCGGTGTTCCTCCGCGAGGTGATCCCGACGTACCCGTCGGACCTGATCATCTACCTCTGGACGGTCGCCGTCCCGGTCGCGGTCGCGGGGGCGCTCCTCGTTGCCGACCGCCGGGGGCGCGTCGCCGCGGCCGCCGTCGGCGGCGTCCCGCTCGCCGCCGCGACTGCCGGGGGGTTCCTGGCGCCCGGCGCCGGGCTGCCCTCCCCGACGGTCCTCCTCGTGCTCGTCTCGATCGGCGTGCCGACCGCGGTGTACGTCTCTCGCGTCGTCGACGCCGGCGAGGGTCTCGCCGGCCTCGGGCTCCCGCTGCTCCTCGCCGCGGGCGCGGTCCTGGGCGCGCTGATCGTCGGAGCACTTGGCTTCCCGGCCCCCGACCCGTGGCTCGACGGGTCGTTCCTCACGGCGGCACCCTCTCGGACGCCGTCGGACGCCGGACTCTATCCGGCCATCGTCGGGTCCGTCATCATCATCGCGCTGGTCGCCGTGCTGTCGTTCGCGCTCGGGGTCGGCACCTCCGTCTTCCTGGAGGAATACACGCCGGGGACCGGGCCGCTCGGGACGCTGACGCGGATCCTCCAGGTCAACATCGCGAACCTCGCGGCGGTGCCGTCGGTCGTCTACGGGCTCCTCGGGCTGGGACTGTTCGCGAACCTCCTCGGGCTCGGCATCGGGACGGCGGTGACCGCGGCGCTGACGCTGTCGCTGCTCATCCTCCCGATCACGATCATCTCCGCGCAGGAGGCGATCCGGTCGGTGCCGGACGACCTCCGGCGCGGCTCCGACGCCATGGGCGCGACGCGCTGGCAGACGACGAAGAACGTGGTGCTGCCCGAGGCGATGCCGGGCATCCTCACCGGGACGATCCTCGCGCTCGGCCGCGCGATCGGCGAGACGGCGCCGCTGATCATGATCGGCGCGGCGACGACCGTGTTCAGGGCGCCGGACAGCCTGTTCAGTCGGTTCAGCGCCATGCCGATGCAGATCTACACGTGGGCCGGCTTCCCGCAGGCCGACTTCCGTTACGGCGTCGTCGCCGCAGGCGTTATCACGCTACTTCTCATCCTCGTCGGCATGAACGGGACGGCGATTCTGCTGCGGAACCGCGCGGAACGGGGGAGCTAACATGAGTAACACCACATCAGACGACTCGCTCATCACGACGGAGGTACAGGCGGACTCGAACGACGACAGCGCGGCGCCCGCCGCGGGCACCGCGGTGGCGGCGCGGAACCTGAACGTCTACTACGGCGACGAGCAGGCCATCGACGACGTGACGATGGAGATCCCCGAAGAGCGCGTCACCGCGCTCATCGGCCCCTCGGGCTGCGGGAAGTCGACGTTCCTCCGGTGTATTAACCGGATGAACGACATGATCGAGATCTGCCGCGTCGAGGGGGACGTGGAGTTCGGCGGCAAAAACGTGTACGACGCCGACGTCGACCCCGTCGCCCTGCGCCGGAAGATCGGGATGGTGTTCCAGAAGCCGAACCCGTTCCCGAAGTCGATCCGCGACAACGTCGCGTACGGGCTGAAGATCCAGGGGTTCGACGGCGACGTCGACGAGCGCGTCGAGGAGTCGCTGAAGGGCGCCGCGCTGTGGGACGAGGTGAAAGACCAGCTGGACTCCTCGGGCCTCGAACTCTCCGGCGGGCAACAGCAGCGCCTCTGTATCGCCCGGGCCATCGCACCCGACCCGGAGGTCATCCTGATGGACGAGCCGACCTCCGCGTTGGACCCCGTCGCGGCCTCGAAGATAGAGGACCTGATCGACGACCTCGCGGAGGAGTACACGGTCATCATCGTCACGCACAACATGCAGCAGGCGGCCCGGATCTCCGACCGGACGGCCGTGTTCCTCACCGGCGGCGAGCTGGTCGAGTACGACGACACGGCGAAGATCTTCGAGGACCCCGAAGCGCAGCGCGTCGAGGACTACATCACGGGCAAGTTCGGATAACGTTCCTCGAAATTCGCCCGGGGATCCGGAACGGCCGCCGACGCGGTGCGGTCGCCGCGCGCGGCGGGCGCCGTCCGGCGGACTGACGCACCGACGGCCGGACCACCCGAGCGCTTCCGGAATCACTAATCGGCTCCGTGCGTACCGATCGCACGGTGACGATACTCTACGAGCTCATCGGCGACCAGCCGCTCGCCGTCTGGATCGCGCTCGGCGTGATCGGGTTCCTCCTGACGTGGAAGGGCGCGAACGTCGTCGAGTCCACGACCTCGAAGATCAGCGACCACTTTGGCGTCTCGCAGGCGGTACAGGGCGGGCTGATCGTCGCGGCCGCCACGTCGTTCCCCGAGCTCGCGATCATCGTGATCTCCGTCTTGGTCCTCGGCGAGTTCGGCGTCGGCGCCGGGGCGCTCATCGGTACGGCGGTGTTCAACATCTTGGTCATCCCGGCCGCGGTCGCCATCACGAGCGGCGACACGGCGACGACGCAAGGGATCGTCTACCGCGACGCCATCTTCTACACGGTCGCGGTCCTCGCCCTCTTCGGCGTGATCGCCTTGGGCGTCCTCGGGACCGACGGGCGGGAGCTCGCCCGGATCTCCCCGCAGATGGGCGTCGGGCTGTTGGTACTGTACGGCGTGTACGTCATCCTGCTCGTCGGCGGCAAGAGCGGCGCGTCGGACCGGAAACGGGCCGAGTCGACGAACGTCCCGAAGCAGCTCGGCCTGTTCGCGGGCGGGCTGGCCGTCGTGCTCGTCGGCGTCGAGTCGATGATCGGCATGACGCTTCAGGTCGCCGACGCGCTCGGCGCGCCGCCGTTCCTGATCTCCGTGACCGTGCTCTCGGTGATGAGCTCGTTCCCGGACCTCCTCGTCGGCGTGAAGATGGGGCAGGCGGGCGACAAGCGGGCGGCGGTCGCGAACGTCTTCGGGACGAACACGTTCAACCTCGTCGCGGCGCTGCCGATCGGCGTCATCCTCGCCGGCGGGGTGTCGATCGGCTTCCTCACCTCCGTCCCGCTGCTTTTGTTCCTGTTTTACACGACGCTCGTCGTCGTGGTGCTGTCCGCGACGGACTTCGAGATATCGACCGAGGAGGGGTACGTCTTCCTCGCGATGTACGCGGTGTTCCTCGGGTGGATGACGACCGAGGCGCTCGGGGTCACCGCCTTCCTGACCGAGTCGACGCTCCGGACGATCGTCGGGTGAGCGGTTCGTGAGCCGGTCCGAGGCCGGCCACTGAGCGGACCCGCGGGACCGACTACTCAGTCAGAACGCGGACCTCGATGCCGTCGGTGTCGGTGACTACGATCCCGTCGTCGCGCTCGGCGACCGCAAACTCGGCGTCGCCCTCGGCCGCGACCGCGTCGAGCCGCGTTCGGACCGCGTCCAGCGCGGCCACGTCCGGAACGACCACCTCGAACCACGCCAGCCCGCGCCCGCCGGCCGGCGTCGTCCGCCCTCGCCACGTGTTCGCGCCGAGGTGGTGGTGGTAGCCGCCGGCCGCGACGAACCGGACGTCAGGGCCGCTCATCCCCGTCGCGAAGCCGAGTCCGTCGACGTACACCGCCTCGAACGCCGACAGCGAGGTCACTTCGAGGTGTACGTGACCCAAATCGGTGTCGGCGGGAGCGCGATCGACGAGGGCGGCGGAGCCGACTCCGCCGCCGTCGCTCCCGTCGCCGGCGGCCTCGGCGACTCCTTCGATATCGAGCGGTTCGGTCGCCATCCGCGCCGTTCCGCTCCCGGTGCGGGGCCACTCCTCCCGCGGCCGATCGCGGTATATCTCCACCCCGTTTCCCTCCGGGTCGTCGAGGTACAGCGCCTCGCTGACGAGGTGGTCGGAGGCGCCGTCGAGGCGCCACCCCTCCCGGACGCGCGCCAGCGCCTCGCCGAGCGCGGCCCGCGAGGGAACACGAAACGCGGTGTGGAAGAGCCGGGCGTCGCTCCGCTCTCGGTCCGGCGCGTCGGCGTCGCGTTCCAACACGAGCAGCGGGGCCCCTCCCGCCCCGAGCGTCGCGCGCCCGTCGTTGCGGTCGAGGACGGAGAGCCCGACCACGTCGCGGTAGAACGCGACCGCCTCGTCGAGGTCGGCGACCCGGAGCGCCGCGCGGCCGATCCGCGTTTTGGGCGGAAGGCCGCCTCCGCGGTCGCTCGCGGCGGTAGCGGAATCGCCGTCGTTGGTGTCGGTCACGAGACGATCTACGGTCGTCCGCGCGTTCAACGCGTCGGTGGCGGATCCGGACCGGAGGGGGTCCCCCGCTCGGACCTTCCCTATCTTCCGTTAGAATCAAGCGGGCACGTGACCCACCATGGGGCATGAGTGCCGAACAGCAGGAGCGGGCCGTCCGGTGTCTGGTCGCGAAGGTGGGGCTCGACGGCCACGACCGGGGCGCACACGTGATCGCGCGGGCGTTCCGCGACGCCGGCTTCGAGGTCGTCTACTCCGGGCTCCACCGGGCGCCCGAGGACATCGTTCAGGCGGCGGTTCAGGAGGACGTGGACGTGCTCGGCATCTCGATTCTCTCGGGCGCGCACAACACCTTGGTCCCGAAGGTGATCGAGGGGCTTGAGGAGTACGACGCGTTCGACGACACCCTCGTCCTCGTCGGCGGGATCATTCCGGACGAGGACGAGGACGACCTGAAGGAGCTCGGCGTCGCCGAGGTGTTCGGCCCCGGGACGCCGATGGAGGAGACGATCGAGTTCATCCGGAACAACGTTCCGGAGCGCGCGTAGATGGCCGGGCCGGACGCATCCGCGGTCGCCGACGCGCCGACGCTCTCCGAGGCGGACGCCGCGCTCGTCGAGGACCTCCTCGCGGGGAGCCACCGCGCCCTCGCCCGCGTGATCACCAAGATCGAGAACCGGACGCCGGGCTACCGGGCGATCGTCTCCGCGCTCCACGAGCACACCGGCGGCGCGGACGTGGTCGGGATCACGGGCTCGCCCGGCGCCGGGAAGTCGACGCTCGTCGACAAGCTCGCCGCCGCCTACCGCGAGCGCGGCGACACGGTCGGCGTGATCGCGGTCGACCCCTCTTCGCCGTACACCGGCGGCGCCGTCCTCGGCGACCGTATCCGGATGGGGTCGAACGTCGGCGACATGGACGTGTTCTTCCGGTCGATGAGCGCGCGCGGTCAGCTCGGGGGACTCTCGACGGCGACCGCGGACGCCGTGAAGGCGCTCGACGCCTTCGGGAAGGACTTGGTCGTGTTAGAGACCGTCGGCGCCGGACAGAACGAGGTGGACGTGGTCCGCACGGCCGACACGGTCGCGGTGCTCGTCCAGCCCGGCTCCGGCGACGACGTCCAGACGCTGAAGGCCGGCATCCTCGAGATCGGCGACGTGTTCGTCGTCAACAAGGCCGACATGGACGGCGCACAGCGGACCGTCGCCGAGCTAGAGGAGATGGTCCACCGCCGCGAGGGCGGTACGACCGGACGCGACGCCGGCCACCACGGCGCGACCTCGACGGCCCCGACCGGCGCCGGGGGCTCGTCGTCCGATCACGGCGACGGCGACCGCGCGGGTGGGTCCGGACACAGCGGGTCCGATCCGCACGCGGGCGATTCCGACGGGTCGTGGACGCCCGACGTGTTAGAGACCGTCGCGAACACCGGCGAGGGCGTGGCGGCGCTGATCGAGACGTTCGACGCGCACGCGGCCTACCTCCGGGAGTCCGGTCGGATCGCGGCGACGGAGCGGCGCCGGTACGCCGAGGAGATCCGCACGCTCGTGCGGGCGGACGTGGGGTCGCTCGCGACCGCCGAGATCGAACGGCACGGCGGGATCGACCGGCTCGCGGAGCGCGTCCGCGACCGGGAGACGGACCCGTACGCGGTCGCCGAGGCGATCGTCGGTCCGATCGCCGACTGCGTCGACGAGGCCGCGGACGGCGACGCCGGCGACTGACGGGCGGTTCCCCGAACGCCCGGCCCGCTCCGAGGGGCGGCGTTCCGCCGCGTCCCACGAGTATAAGTCGCCAGCGAACCAACAGTTTGTATGAAGCTCAGGAACCTCCTCGGCGGCGCCGTCCTCGGCGTCGGCGCGCTCGCCGCGCTCAACACCGGCCTCCGCTACGAGGGCGAACTGGAGCCCCCGCTCGACGGCGACGACGGCCTCTTCCGCTGGCGCGGGATGGACGTCGCGTACACCGAGGCGGGCGATCCGGACGACCCCGACCTCGTGTTGCTCCACGGGATCAACGCCGCCGGTTCCTCCGGCGAGTGGCGCGCGGTGTTCGACGACCTGGCCGACGAGTACCACGTCGTCGCGCCCGACTTCCCGGGGTACGGCCGCTCCGACCGGCCGCCGCTCCGGTACTCCGCGGCGCTGTACGAGGACTTCGTTCACGACTTCCTCGCCGAGTTCGACGAGCCCGCGGTCGTCGCCTCCTCGCTGTCGGCGGCGTACGCGGCCGCCGCGGTCGACGACGGCGACGCGGACGGCGGGGTCGAGCTGAGCGGCTTCCTCGCCGTCTGTCCCACCGCGACCGCGGGGCCGAGTCCGGCGAAGGGGTGGCTCCGCGAACTGCTCCGCGCGCCGCTCGTCGGCCGGGCGCTGTTCAACGCCATCACGGCGAAGCCGTCGATACGGTACTTCAACGCCGACCACGGCTACGACGACCCGGCGAACCCGAGCGCGGAGTGGACCGACTACGAGTGGCGCACGACCCACGTCGAGAACGCGCGCTTCGCGCCCGCGTCGTTCGTCTCCGGGACGCTCAACAGCGAGATCGACCTCGCGGCCGCGCTCGCCGACCTCGACGTGCCCCCGACGATCGTCTGGGGCCGAGAGGCGACCGTGAGCCCCCTGACGGACGGCCGCGAACTCGCGGACGCGGCCGACGCGCGCCTCGTCGTCTTCGACCGCGCGCGGCTGCTCCCGCACGTCGAACACCCCGACCGCTTCGTCGAGACGGTCGAGGAGGCGCTCGTCGCCGGCGCGACCGCGTAACGACCGGTCTCGTCCGCGATTCTCAGCCCTGAATATCGAACGGTCACGGATAAGTACGCCACTCCCCGAGGACTCGCAATGACGGACACGTTTCGCCTCCTGTGCGTCGACGACGAACCGGGGCTGGCCCGGCTCGTGGCGACGCACCTCGAACGAGACGACGACCTCGGCTGCGAGACGGCGGCCGAGACGGACCCCCGCGAGGCGCTCCGCCGCGTCGAGCGCGAGTCGTTCGACTGCGTCGTCAGCGACTACGACATGCCCGGCCTCACCGGCGTCGAACTGCTCTCGGCGGCGCGCGAGGCCGAGCCGGAGCTCCCGTTCCTGCTGTTCTCGGCGACCGGTCCCGACGAGATCGCGGCCGAGATGGTCCGCGCAGGCGTCAGCGACTACGTCTCGAAACACGGGGGCGCGGACGGTTACACCGCACTGCTCCGCCGCGTCAAACGCGCCGAGGCGGGCGAGCGCGGGCGCCTCGACGCCGGCTTCGACGACGGCCGCCCCTCGGACGTCGCGCTCGACGGCGTCTGTACCGTGGGACCGGACGGCACCTTCGAGTTCGTCGGCGAGGAGTACGGCGAGCTGTACGGGTACGACCCCGAGGAGCTCGAAGGTGAGCCGTGGCAGCGGCTCCACCCCGCCGACGAAGTCGAGCACATCCGCACCCACATCATCCCGGCCGTAACCGGCGGCGAGCGGTGGAGCGGGACGAGCACGGGGCTCCGGGCGGACGGCAGCCGGTTCGCCGAGTCGAAGATGGTGAGCACCACCGCGGACGACCGGCTGGTCATCTCGGTGTCGCCGCTCGACGCCGTCGGACGCGCCGCCGACAACTGAGCCGACCCGCCGCCGGCTCGCGACGGCTCCTCACTCGTCGCGGCGGACGTACAGCGTCTTCTCGCAGGCCGCGTGGACCCCCCCGTCCTCGTCGACGAGCGAGACGAGGTACTCGCGGTCGGTCGACTCGCCCGGGTCGAGTTCCTCGCGGATCGCCTCGGTTTCGTTGGACGGCAGTTCGAACTCCGCGTACAGCGTGTCGCGACCCGGCTCGATGAACTCCAGCGCCGCCGACTTGTCCCACACGGTGAACCCGTCGCCGAGGACGCGGCGGAGCATCATCATGTACACCGGGTCGATCGCGGCGTAGATACTGCCGCCAAAGATTGTGCCGACCGCGTTCCGGGTGCGCCAGTTCAGCGGAACCCGAATCCGGACGTACCGCCACCCGGCGGCGATGTGGTCGACGCGCGCCCCGGTCCCCCGGTACGCGGGCAGGAGGTTGAACCCGTACCGCCAGAGCCGGGTCCGGCGGCTCTCCGCCGGCGGGTCCTCGCGAAGCGGTCGCGGGTCGGGATCGCGGTCGACCCCGGTCGGGGAATCGGTCACGCCGATTCGGGGGGTTCCGCCGGCAAACCGGTGTCGGAACCGGCGACAACGCGTCCGGGGTTTCACAGAGGAACAGGGAGGAATCCCACGACTTCAGTCCTGTCTCTTACCCACAAATCGAGTCGTTGTCGAAGTCAATAAATCCGGTTGAAACCTCGATATCTACAGACTTAACACTCCCATGGGACGATTTTGCTGATCTCGTTTACCACATTCAACAACCCCCCACTGCCGATATCACCGTCCGAATCGCTCCTCACCTCGATCTCTCGAGAATAGATTTGGTTCGACAGCGTCTGAAACGTCTGTTTGGGACTCGGTGAACTTGTGGGTAAGAGACAGGGCTTCAGTCGTGGATCACTGGCGTCTAACACGCGTTTACGCGGATCTCAACGGCGAGTGCCTGCGAGCGGCCGACAGGCCGCGAGGAGCACGCCCGAGGGACGCCGCGAACGCCCGCGGGGCGTGAGCGGGAGCGAGGCGCGACGCGCCTCTGGCAGCCGGCGACGAGGCTGGGGAGGCGTGAGATGCGGGGCCTCGCGGCTGGGGCCTCGGAGGCGGTTTCGACCAATCCGTATTCCGCCACTCCCGAGCGAACGGTCGGGCTCTCGGAATCGTTTGCGCCGGCGTCGCCGCCGCCCCGTCTCACTACTCTCTTCGCGTAGCTGGCCCGAAACGGGTATCCCCGCGCGACCGCAACCCGACACCGATGGAGTGCGACAAGTGCGGGGCCGACGCGATCCACCACGCCGCCTACTCCGGGGCGCACCTCTGCGGCGAACACCTCCGGCAGTCGGTCGAGAAGCGCGTGAAGCGTCGGGTCCGCGAGGACGGCCTCCTCGACCCGGACGCGACCCCCGACGACCCCGACCGCTGGGTGATCGGCCTCTCCGGCGGGAAAGACAGCGTCGCCCTGACGACGATCCTGGACGACGTGTTCGGGAAGGACCCCCGCGTGGAGATGCTCGCTTTAACGATCCACGAGGGGATCGAGGGGTACCGCGACGCGAGCGTGGACGCCTGCGTGGAGCTGGCCGACGACCTCTCCATGCGCCACGAACTCGTGTCTTACGAGGAGGAGTTCGACGTGCGGATGGACGACGTGGTCGAAGACGACCCCGAGAATATGGCGGCCTGCGCGTACTGCGGCGTGTTCCGCCGCGACCTGCTGGAGAACTACGCCGCCGAGTTCGACGCGGACAAGCTGCTCACCGGACACAACCTCGACGACGAGGCGCAGACCGCCATGATGAACTTCCTCGAAGGCGACGTGCGGCAGGTCGCGAAACACTTCGACGCCTCGCTCGGGCCCTTCGACGAGCGCGGGGACACCGACGCGTTCGTCCCGCGTGCCAAGCCGCTCCGCGACGTGCCCGAAAAGGAGATCGCGCTGTACTGCCACGTCCGCGACCTCCCCACGCACATGGCGGAGTGCCCCCACGCCGAGGAGGCGTACCGCGGCGAGATCCAGTCGACGATCCACGCCTTAGAGGAGAACCACCCCGGCGCGCGCCACTCGATCATGGCCGGCTACGAGGAACTGTCCGCGCTCGCGGCCGACGCCTACCGCGGGGACGGCGAGAAGGGAGACGACGCCGACGGCGAGAGCTCCGCCCTCCGCGAGTGCGAGCGTTGCGGCTCGCAGACGAGTCGCGACGTCTGTCGGAAGTGCCGGCTGCTAGAATCGATCGAAGCCGTCTGAGCGCGGAAGACGCGCGCCGGCGCGTCGGAAAAAGTCGACCGCGGTCGATCCCCGGACGACCGAGGGTCAGCGGATGACGTCGAGTCCGTTGTTCTTCTCGATCTGGTCGCTGCCGCCGTCGGACTCCCAGCCGCGGTCGGTGCCGCCGGAGACCGCCGGCTCGCCCCTGTTGCCCGCGCCGCCTGCGCCGCCCGCACCGCCTGCTGCCTCGTTCGCCTCGGCGGCCCGGGAGCGCGAGTCGCCGAGGTCGTCGGCGTTGACCGCCGCCCGTGACTTGTCGGCCTGCTTCTGGGTGGAGGGGCCGAGTACCTGCGCGCTCTGGACGCCCGTCATGATCGCCATGACGCGCACCTTCCCCTTGTACTCCTCCTGGATGCGTGCGCCCCAGATCACGTTCGCGCTCGCCTCCAGCCGCTCGGTGATGTTGTTCGCGATTCCCTCGGCCTCCTTCAGCGTGAGGTCCGGGCCGCCAGTGATGTGGACGAGCCCGCCGGAGGCGCCGCGGTAGTCGACGTCGAGCAGCGGGTGGTTCATCGCGTCGTTGACCACCTCTTGGGTCTTGTTCTTGTCCTGCGTCTCGCCGACGAGCATGACCGCGACGCCGCCTTGGTTCATGATCGTCGACATGTCCGCGTAGTCGAGGTTGATGAGGCTCGGTTGGGTGATCGTCTCGGAGATCCCCTTCACCGTCTCCGCGATGATCTGGTCCATCACGGAGAACGCCTTCCCGATCGGCAGGTTCGGGACGTAATCGAGCAGGCGGTTGTTGTCGAGGACGATGATCGAGTCGGCCTCGTTCCGGAGGTCTTCGAGCCCCTCTTCGGCTTTCACCGTGCGGGCGCGCTCGACGTTGAACGGGGTCGACACCATCCCGACGACGATGGCGCCCTGCTCTTTGGCGATCTTCGAGACGACGGGCGCGGCGCCGGTGCCCGTGCCGCCGCCCATGCCGGCGGTGACGAAGACGAGGTCCGCGTCGCCGAGCACCTCTTTGATCGTCCCCTGCGCCATCTCCGTGGCGCGCTCGCCCATCTTGGGGTCGCCGCCGGCACCGAGCCCCTGCGTGAGCGACTTGCCCACGAGGATCTTGGTGTCGGCCTCGATCATCTTGAGGTGCTGTTTGTCCGTGTTGATGGCGACGGTGTCGGCGCCGTCGACGCCGATGTTGTACAGCCGGTTGACCGTGTTGTTCCCGGCGCCGCCGGCACCGACGATGACGATCCGGGGGTCCCCGAACTCGTCGTCGTCCATGTCGACGTCCATGTCGCGTTTCTCCGCTTCCGCGTTGTCGAGGGCGTCCTGAACGAGATCTTGCATCAGTTTACACCTTCGCCCAGCTGCGGTTGCGGCCGCGCTCGTCGCGCTCGCCGTCCTGTTCGTTCAACATGTCTCGGACGGCCGACCGGATCGCCTCGCTCCGGTTCGGGAACTCGCCCGTTTCCACCATCTGTTCGACCTCGTCGATCTGCTGTTTCGGGATTCGTAGTGTCACACGCTCCATTGTATTCCCCCGGTAAGACGGCGAACACGCGACGCGTGTGTCTTACAGTTCGGAGCCGCCCGGGCAGGGGGCCGTGCCCCGAGCCGGACGCCCGTTGTAAGACGACCGTCTTACGCAACTCAAATCACCGAGGCTACCAATATAAAACTATCGGACGTTGTAAGACAGACCGCTGAGTCGGTCGATTTCGACGGATTTGAGCGCTTACAACCTGTTACCTGTCTTTCAATACGTCTGCGGCCGGGGTCCGCCGACCGCAGCCAGGGCAGAACGCCCAGTCCGTCCGGATCTCGTCACCGCACTCGCAGAACGCTCTGTGCGACTGCTTTTCTCCGCAGTTCGGGCAGTACACGTGCTCTCGCGGGACGACCTCGCCGCAGCCACCGCAAGCACTTTCGCCCGTCTGCGCCTCACGGTTCCGGGCACCGACGCTATCCTCCGTCTTACGTCCGCCCGAGTCCGCCGCCTCGGCCGTCTCACGCGCCACACTGACGGCCTCCGCCGGCTCGCTCGACCCGGCTGACGGCGCGTCGAGCGTGACGTTTACGTTGACGTCGCCGGCGCCGCCGGCGCCGCCGGGCGCGTACGCGGGTAGACCGGCGCTGTCCGCCGAGCCGAGCCGCTCGTCGAGCGCCGTGTCGAGCCGCTCCGCGATCAGCTCGTCGACGCGGTCCGCGAGGGCGTCGTCGACGCTCCCGGCCGCGGCGTCGGACGCGTCGGACGCGCCGTCCTCCGCGTCGACCTCGTCGAGGTGTGTCCGGAGCGCCTCCCGCATCACCTCGCTCTTGGAGGCGTCACACGCTTCCAGCCGGTCGACGAGGTCGTCGTCCGCCCGGAAGGTGATCTTGCTCATACCGGACTCGTACCGCCGGTCGGTACAAGTATCTTCCCCCGTTGTCTGACACGTTTACCGAATCCGAAATGTTTGGCCGAACGTCGATACGCCGCGGCGTTCGCCCCCGATCGTGGTATTTGGTCACACATGTGTCTGACGCAGATTTATACGCGTCGCGCGAGCATGCGTGAATATAATGAGTAACCGCGTCGAGGACCTCGAACGGCAGGTCGCGGAGCTACAGGCGGCGGTCAACGGGCTCACCGAGGAGCTCGTCGAGATGAAGGAACGCGTCCGACAGCTCGAAGACGAGCGGTCGGTCGCGGTCGAGGCCGACGCCGCCGGCCCGGCGGCCGGCGCCGAGGCGAGTGCGTCCGACGCCGAGCCCGCGGCCGATCGCTCGGCGGGAGACGACCCCGCGGCCGAGGAGGCCGGGGACGACTCGGCGTCCGGCGGCGAGCGGACGACCCACTCCGACGACCACGTCGACGTCTTCGAGTCCGTCGAGGAGTCGTCCGACGGGGCGGACGCGGCCAGCGCGGACGCCGCGAGCGACGGTGAGGACGTCATCGTGCCCGAGCAGTCGGCGACGACGCCCGACGCCGACGCGGCGGCCGAGGAGCCCGCCGAGGACGACGAGGGCGAGTCGAGCGAGGGCGACGACATCATCGTCGCGTAACCGGTCGCCTCCGACCACATGCACATCACTGAAGTCGTTCTGGACGGGTTCAAGAGCTTCGGGCGAACGACGAGGATCCCCTTCTACGAGGACTTCACGGTCGTCACCGGCCCGAACGGCTCGGGGAAGTCGAACATCATCGACGGCGTGCTGTTCGCGCTCGGCCTCGCCCGCACTCGCGGGATCCGCGCCAAGAAGCTCACCGACCTCATCTACAACCCCGGCCACGACGACGGCGAGGCCGCCGACGGGCCGAACGAGGCCTCGGTGACCGTGGTTCTCTCCAACGAGGACGGGACCCTCGACCGGTCGCAGGTCGTCTCCGCGGCCGGCACGGAGAACGTCGGCGACGTCTCCGAGATCACGATCAAGCGGCGCGTCAAGGAGACCGAGGACAACTACTACTCGTACTACTACCTCAACGGCCGTTCGGTGAACCTCTCGGACGTTCAGGATCTGCTCGCGGCCGCGGGCGTGACGCCGGAGGGGTACAACGTCGTCATGCAGGGCGACGTCACCGAGATCATCAATATGACCCCCTACCAGCGGCGGGGAATAATCGACGAGATCGCGGGCGTCGCCGAGTTCGACGAAAAGAAGGAGGCCGCCTACGAGGAGCTCGACACCGTCGAGGACCGCATCGGCGAGGCGGACCTCCGGATCGGCGAGAAGGAGGACCGGCTCGACCGGCTCTCCGACGAGCGCGAGACCGCCCTCCAGTACCAGGAGCTCCGCGACGAGTTAGAGGAGTACCGCGGGTTCCGCAAGGCCTCCGAGCTGGAGGAGAAGCGCGACGCGCTCGCGACCGTCGAGGCCGACATCGACGAGGCCGAGGCGGACCTCGGTGAGCTCCGCGCGGAACTCGACGCCAGACAGGGGAAGCTCACCCGGCTGGAGGAGGACCTCGAAGACCTCAACCACGAGATCGAGACGAAGGGCGAAGACGAGCAGATCGAGATCCGCTCGGAGATCGAGGAGATCAAAGGCGGGATCTCGCGGCTGGAAGACAGGATCGAGTCGGCGGAGTCGCGCGCCGAGTCCGCCGAGAACGACCGCCGGCAGGCGTTCGTCCAGATCGACCGCAAGGAGGAGACAATCGAGGAGTTGGAAGGCGAGATCCGCGAGACGAAAGTGGAGAAGGCGTCGGTGAAATCGGAGTTGGCGACGAAGCGCTCCGAGTTGGCCGACGTCGAGGCGGAGATCGAGGGTGCCGACACCGAGTTCGACGAGCTGAAGGCCGAGCTGTCGGAGAAGAAGGAGGCGATCGAGTCGCTCCGCGAGGAAAAAAACGAGACGCAACGCGAGAAAGACCGGCTGCTCGACGAGGCCCGCCGCCGCTCGAACGCGGTGAGCGAGGCTCGCGAGGAGCTGGAGGAGGCCCGGGAGTCGCTCCCGGAACACAAAGCGCGGATCTCCGAGCTGAAAGGGGAGCTCGACAAGGCCGAGAAGAATCAGGCGACCATCGAGGACGCGGTCGCCGACCTGTTCGCCGAGAAGGCGGAAGCAGAGGAGCGCCTCGAGGCGATCGAGGACACCCTCCGCGAGAAGCAGAACGAGTACGCCAAGCTGGAGGCGGCGGCCGACCAGCGCGGCGACGCCTCGTGGCCCCGGGCGGTCACCGAGGTGAAGAACGGCGGCATCGACGGCGTCCACGGCGCGGTCGGCGAACTCGCCTCTGTCGAAGCCCAGTACGCCGAAGCCTGCGAGACCGCGGCCGGCGGGCGGCTGGCGAACGTCGTCGTCGACGACGACGGCGTCGGCTCGACCTGTATCGACTACCTCAAGCGGCGCAACGCGGGCCGGGCGACGTTCCTCCCCGTCACGGAGATGGACGACCGGAGCCTGCCGCGGAAACCCTCGCTGCCGGGCGTCGTCGATTTCGCGCGGAACCTCGTCGACTACGACGCCGAGTACGAGTCGATCTTCTCGTACGTGCTCGGCTCGACGCTCGTCGTCGAGGACATGGCGACCGCCCGCGATCTGATGGGCGACTACCGGATGGTCACCCTCGACGGCGACCTCGTCGAGAAGTCGGGCGCGATGACCGGCGGCTCCGGCGGCGGCTCCCGCTACTCGTTCACGAAGTCCGGCGGCGGCAAGATCGAACGGCTCGCGACGGAGATCTCGGAACTCGAAGACGAGCGCCGGTCGGTCCAGTCCGAGATCGACGCGCTCGACGACGACATCGAGGACGCGCGCGACCGGAAGGCCGACGCGGCCGAGCGCGTCCGGTCGCTGGAGGCGGACGTCGAGCGCGCAGAAGACGACCTCGCGGAGGCGGAAGCCCGGATCGAGGAGCTAGGGGCCGAACTGGAGGAGCTGGAGGCGGAACGCGAGTCGGTCGACGCGGAGATGACCGCGTTAGACGAGGAGCTGGCGGAGACGGACGCGGAGATCGACGAGCTCGCGGCCGAGATCGACGAGATCGAGGCCGAACTCGCCGACTCGAAGATCCCCGAGCTCTCCGAGCGCGCCGACGAGATCCGCGCCGAGATCGGCGACCTCGACGACCGCATGAGCTCGCTCGACGGCCGGATCAACGAACTGGAGTTAGAGAAGGGGTACGCCGAGGACGCGCTCGACGACCTCCACGACGACGTCGAGGAGGCCCAGAACGCGAAGGCGGAGGCCGAGGAGGCGATCGCCGACCACGAGGCGGCGATCGAGGAGAGGGAGGCGGAGCTCGAAGCGAAGAAGGAGGCGATCGCCGACCTCGAAGAAGAGCTCTCGGCGCTGAAAAGCGACCGCGAGGAACTCCGCGAGGAGATCCGCGAGGCGACGCAGGCGCGCGACGAGCAGCGGTCGCTCGTCGCCGAGGCCGAGTCGGACCTGTCGGACCTCACCGACCGCCGCGACCGCTTGGAGTGGGAGATCGACGAGTTAGAGTCGCAGGTCGGCGCCTACGAGGCCGACGAGATCCCCGACCTCGACGAGGTGGAGTCGCGGATCGAGGAGCTGGAGACCGAGATGGAGGCGTTAGAGCCGGTGAACATGCTCGCGATCGACGAGTACGAGGAGGTCGAGGCCGCGCTCGACGAGCTCCGGGAGCGCCGGGACGTGCTCGTCGAGGAGCGCGACGCCATCGAGGAACGCATCGAGGGGTACGAGGCGGCGAAGAAGGAGACGTTCATGGAGACGTTCGAGTCGATCAACGACCACTTCGAGGACATCTTCGCACGCCTCTCGGCCGGGACGGGGGAGCTCGTCTTGGAGAACCCCGAGGACCCGTTCGAGGAGGGGCTGACTATGAAGGCCCAGCCCGCGGACAAGCCGGTCCAGCGGCTCGACGCGATGAGCGGCGGGGAGAAGTCGCTCACCGCCCTGTCCTTCATCTTCGCCGTTCAGCGCCACAACCCCGCGCCGTTCTACGCGCTTGACGAGATCGACGCCTTCCTCGACGCCGTCAACGCCGAGCGCGTCGGCGAGATGATAGAGGAGCTGGCCGAGGAGGCGCAGTTCGTCGTCGTCGGCCACCGCGCGGCGCTGTTGGAGCGCTCAGACCGCGCCATCGGCGTCACGATGCAGGGCGACAACCTCTCGGCGGTGACCGGGATGCAGTTCGGCGACGACGCCGACGAGGAGGTGAGTGCGGATGACTGAGAAGGGCGACGGGGCCGCCGGCGGCGTCCCGGACCTCGACCTGACGAGCGACCGCGACGGCGCGGCCCCGTTCACGGACGACGCGTCCGGAGACGAGGCGGAGTCGACCGGCGCGCCCGATTTGGACGTGCCCGACGTCTCACCGTCGGACGTGCCCGATGTCGCACCGCCGGACGAGACCGACGACGACGAGGTCGAGCCAGTCGAGCTCCTCGTCCAGCTCGCCGAGGAGGGCGAGATCGAACCGTGGGACATCGACATCGTCCAAGTGACGGACGCCTTCTTGGAGAAGCTCGACGAGACGGACCTCCGAACGACCGGCCGGGCGCTGTTCTACGCCAGCGTCCTCCTCCGGATGAAAAGCGACGGCATGCTGGCGGACGACGACGAGGACGAGGAGCCGGAGCCAGAGCCGTGGGAGGTCGCGATGGAGGGCGGCGCGCCCGACCCGGCCGCCGACGGGTTCGACCCGGTCGACAAGCTGGAGGCCGAGATCGACCGCCGGCTCGACCGGAAGAACACTCGCGGGTCGCCGGAGACGCTCGACGAGCTCGTGCGGGAACTGCGCGAGGCCGAGCGCGGCTCGTGGTGGAAGGACTCCCGGGAGTACGACACCTCGGAGTCGCCGCACGGCCACGCCCGCGGCACGCAGACGCTCGACTACCGCGCCGGCGACGAGTTCCGGCAGGACGGCGAGCCGACCGCGGGCGAGGCGACCGACCGCACCCACGACGAGGACATCGAGGAGGTGATCGTGGAGATCGACGGCGTCCTCCGGACGCACTTCGACCGCGGGCGCACGGAAGTGCTGTTCGCGGAGATCGAGAGCGCCGGCGGCCGCCCGTTCATGACGTACCTCGCGCTGCTGTTCATGGCCCACCGCGGCTCGGTCCGCCTCCAGCAGGACGACCTGTTCGGCGACCTCTGGGTGAAGGACCCGTCTGCGATGACCGCCGAGTCGGAAGCGATCGCGGACTAATACGTTTCTAGGGAGGGAACCGTCCCCAGTGATGTCGCCGTTCTGTAGTGAATAGCTGCCCGCCAATCGGCGGCGAACGCCTCCGAAGCCCCAGCCGTGAGGCGGGCAGACGCTCTCTGCGCTCCTCGTCGCTCGTTTCACTCGCTCCTGCGGTGCTTACGTCGCCTCTGCCCGCCTCACGGCTGGGGCTTCGGAGGCGTTCGCCGCCGATTGGCGGGCAGCTATTC
>NZ_NEWJ01000018.1:0-46436 GCF_002135045.1 Halorubrum sp. SD683 | reverse complement strand
TGCCCCTTTGAGTCCCGCCCCGTACAGCACCGCAGCCTCACACCTCCCCAGCCTCGTCGGCCGGCCTCCGCTTCGCTCCGGCCCGCCGACTCCCTCGCGCGTGCTCCTCGCGTCCGTTGGACGCTCGGAGGCACGCGCCACCGCCTCACAAATCGATGAGCGGCGCTGGCAGGCTCATCGGTCTGTAAATCGTGCCGCCGCGTCGCGCAGCCGCTGCGTCGCTCTCACACGTACTTTCGCGCGAACGCGTACAGGTCCGGGATGATGTACGCTACCCCGCCCACCGCGAGAGCGATCACGAGCGGGACCCCCCATGGGGTGTACCCGTCGAGTCGTATCGACCACCTGAGCAGCCCGGCGGCCTCCACGAGCGGCGGCACGAGGTACACGCTCGCACCGACCGCCGCGGCCGCCGGCGCGTGGACCGCCGAGACCCGATAGCCGTAGGCGCTGCCGGCGATGAGGGCGAGGCCGAGAGCGATCACGAAGGCGGCGTAGATGAGCGCGCCGAACCCGCCGAGCGGACCCGGTCCGTAGAGCGTGAACTCGTAGACGCGCTCGTCCGCGAACACGTAGTACAGGCCTCCCTCCTCGGGAGCCTCCTCGATGTCGATCTCGGTGTCTCCCGGAGCGACGTCCAATCCCGAGGGAACCGGTTTCGAGATCGAGACGCTGCCGTCGTCGGAGTCCGCCGCCACCGTGAAGAAGCGCTGTCCCCGTTCGGAGAGGTCCTCGTATTCGAAGGCGAACCCCTCGCAGTCGGCGAACGCGACGCTGACGTCTCCGGAGTCGGCGTCGTCCGTCGGGAAGAAACACGCCAGTTCGCCGCCGTCCCTGACGAAGTTCCAAGCCCCCGACCGGAACTCGGACGGGAGGTCGTCGACGGCGACCTCGTCGCGATCGCCGGCAGCCTTGACGGAGGCTTCACCGCGATCAGAGCCGGCGTCGACGACGTCCCGCGCCGCCCCGGAGAGGTCCGCGTAGCGGTGGACTTCGCTGTCCGTTCGATCTACCGAGTACGTAACCGGGGCCGGGTTCGTCGCGCCCGCGACAGCGCCGGTGACGACCCCGACTCCGACGACGAACAGGCAGAGGGCCGCGAGGAGTTCGGGTGACGGGCGATTCATCACCTGTTCCGATCCTCCGACGGCGTATGTGTTTTGTGTGACCTCGATTCGGCGACGGCGCTCCCGGCGCGGGCGGAAGGTGCTTGCCCGCCGAAACGCACACCATTCTCCGGCGCGTACGTGACGCCGTGTACGCCGGACTGAAGAACACTCCCTGTTGCCTGTGCGGCCGGGACGACACCCACACCCGGATCGCCGTGCCGCCGCGGGCGCTCCGGCTCATGGAGAACGGCGAGCCGATCGCGTGGCGCGACGTGGTCGGCACCGTGACGCTCCGCTTCTGCGCCGACGACTGGGACCTCGTGAGCGACCTCGCCGTCGAGATGGACGCGCACCCGCTCTCGCGGTGTAACGCGGCGCACGTCTCCCTCGACCTCCGCGAGGACCACGAGGCGCTGCTGTCGGCGACGAAGGCCGAGACGGACCAGACGGAACTGGAGACGCGACTGGCATCCGAGGCCGAGGCGACGCTCGACGCGGTCGACGATCCCTACACAGAGGAGCGCGACGTGGTCGAGGCGATCGTGGTGTTGCGCGCGTTAGAGGAGCTCGGCGTCCGGGAGCCCCCCGGCGACGCCGCCGCGCTGGCGCGCGACGACTGAGACGGTCGGGCGGCGCCGACGCCCGCTCACCGCCTGACCTCGAACCCGTCTTCCCCCTCCGGCGCGCCGTACTCGGCGTCCACGTCGCCGACCTCGGCGGCCCGGCTCCCGGTCTCACACCACGCCACCATGTCGCGAACGGCTCCCTCCGGACCCTCGAAGACGGCCTCGACCCGGCCGTCGTCGAGGTTCCGCACCCAGCCGTCGACGCCCTTCTCGCGGGCGGCGTCGCGGGTGCTCGCCCGGTAGTAGACGCCTTGGACGCGGCCCGAGACGAACACGTGCGCTCGAACGCGGTCGGTCATCGGTCGGTGGTGCGGCGCGCTGCCTGTTAAACGACCCGCCCGCGACCGACCGGCCGCCGACCGACCCGCGCCCGCAACCGACGCCTACTAACTCCCGCGCGCCGACGTAGGCGACATGGACCTGTTCGGAACCGCCGGGATCCGCGGCGGCGTCGAGGACCGCGTCACCCCGTCGCTCGCGCTCGCCGTCGGGCGGGCCGTGGGCGCCGAGATCCGATCGCGTACCGACGATTCGACCGCCGCGTCGACGCCCGAGCCGACGGTCGTCCTCGCCCGCGACGGGCGGGTGACCGGCCCGGCGCTCGCGGCCGCGATGGAGGCCGGTCTCTCCGCCGGCGGCGTCGCCGTCCGCCGCGCCGGGCAGCTCCCGACCCCGGCGCTCGCGTACGCCTCGCGGGGGCGCTACGGCGTGATGCTCACCGCGTCCCACAATCCGCCGACGGACAACGGGATCAAGCTGTTCCGCGACGGGACGGAGTTCGACCGCGACGCGGAGCGCGCCGTCGAGTCGCGGGTCGCCGACGAGGAGCCGGTCGCTCCGTGGGACGAGTGGACCGAGCCGACTCGAACCGACCCGCTCGGCGACTACCTCGCCGCCGTCCGCGAGTACGCCGCGGGGTTCGGCGCGCCCCTCGACGGGCTCCGGGTCGCGGTCGACTGCGGAAACGGGATGAGCGCGCCCGCGACGCCGACCGTCCTCCGCGAACTCGGCGCCGACGTGGTCACGCTCAACGGGAACGTCGACGGCCACTTCCCCGGCCGCGGGAGCAAGCCGACCCCGGAGACGCTCGCCGACCTGCGCGCGTTCGTCGCCGACGCCAACGAGGGCGTCGAGGACCCCGGACGGCCGGCCGACGACGGGAGGGGAGCGGGAGGCGACGGCGACGCGGACGAGACCGAGGGGTTCGCCTTCGGTATCGGTCACGACGGCGACGCCGACCGGATCGTGATCGTCGACGCGGACGGCGAGGTCGTCCACGAGGACACGGTGCTCGCGGTGCTCGCGGAGCGGTACACCCGCGCGAGCGACGCCGCTGACCCCGTCGTCGTGACGACGCCGAACGCCTCCGGTCGGATCGACGAACGCGTCCGCGACGCCGGCGGGCGCGTCGAGCGCGTCCGGCTCGGCGCGCTCCACGAGGGGATCGCCGCGGTCCGGGAGGACGCCAGCGCGGCCGGCGCCCTCGGCGAGGCCGGCACGGTCGGCGAGGCGGGCGCCGCAGGAGAGGTGGGCGCTGACACGCGCGTCGTCTTCGCGGCCGAACCGTGGAAGCACATCCACGTCGCGTTCGGCGGCTGGATCGACGGCGTGACCTCCGCGGCGGTGCTCGCGCGCCTCGTCGCCGACGAGGGGCTCAACGCGCTCCGCGGCCCGGTGACCGAGCGCCCGTACCGAAAGGTGAGCGTGGCCTGTCCCGACGACGCGAAGGAGCCGGCGATGGACCGGTTGGCGACGGCGTTGCCGGACGCATTCCCCGACGCCGCGGTGGACACCGACCACGGCGTCCGCCTGGAGTTCGACGACGCCTCGTGGACGCTGGTTCGGCCCTCCGGCACCGAGCCGTACGTCCGCGTGTACGCCGAGAGCGACGATGTCGACGCCCTCGTCGCCGAGGTCGAAGCCGTGGTCGAGGACGCGGTCGCGGACGCGTAGGGCCGGCCGGTCCGACCGCCGACGCCCCGTCGCGGACGCGTCGGCGACCCCGCGTCACCCCGTTCGGAACCGTGAGAGATTCGGGTTCGTGGATCAGACGGCGGCGATCGGGCGACTGATACCCCGGAATCGGGCCGCTTCTCTCCACGAACGTGCCACCTCGACACCGCGAGAACGACGAATTTATGCCGCGTTCCGACGGGGGTACGAGTGAGATGGCATCCGACTTCGATCGGCGGCGGTTCATCAAGGCGGCAAGCGCAGCGGGCCTCGTCGGCCTCGCCGGGTGTAGCGGCGGCCCGAGCGGTGACGGGGGCGACGGGGGCGACGGCGACGTGCCGGCGCGGATCGGCATCGTCTATTCCGACGGCGGACTGGGGGACAACTCGTTCAACGACGCGGCCCAGCAGGGGATCTTCCAGGCGGAAGAGGAGTTCGGCATCGCGTACGACGAGTCGGAGCCCGACGGCGCCGGCGAGTTCGAGCAGTTCCAGCAGCAGTACGCCGGCTCGACCGACCCGGCCTACGACCTGGTCTGTACGATCGGGTTCAATCAGGGCGACTCGCTCTCGCAGACCGCGCCCGAGTACCCCGACCAGGACTTCATGATCGTCGACACCGTCGTCGACGAACCGAACGTCGCGAACTACCTGTTCCGCGAGCACGAGGGCTCGTTCCTGATGGGCGTGCTCGCCGGCCGCCTGACCGAGACCGAGTTCTCGGCCGGCGCCGGCGAGACGGACCCGGACTCGACGACCGTCGGGTTCGTCGGCGGCGTCGACAGCCCCGTCATCCGCCGGTTCCAGGCCGGGTTCGAGGCCGGCGTCGACTACGCGACCGACGACGTCGACGTCACCACGAGCTACGTCGGCAGCTACGCCGACCCCACCGGCGGGCAGGAGGCGGCGCTGTCGATGTACCAGAGCGGCGCGGACGTCGTCTACCACGCCTCGGGCGCGACGGGCGTCGGCGTGTTCCAAGCCGCACAGGAGGAGGGGCGGTTCGCCTTCGGCGTCGACCAGGACCAGTCGGTCTCCAACGAGTCGTTCTCGGACGTCATCCTGGCGTCGATGGTGAAACGCGTCGACACCGCGGTCTACGAGTCGATCTCGAACGTCATCGACGACAATCACCAGGGCGGGTCGACCACCGCGCTCGGCTTGGAGTCCAACGGCGTCGAGTGCGTCTACGGGCAGGAGATCGGCGACCAGGTCCCAGACGAGATCGCGACCGCCGTGGCCGACGCGCGCGACGAGATCATCGCCGGGAACATCGAGGTCCCGGAGACGACGAGCAACTGAACGCGGCGCCGCCGACTCGAAGCCGAACCCCGCTGGCGGAATTTTTTTGCTCCGGTCGGGCGACGGAGTGTCCCTCGTTCCGGTCGGACGACGAACAGGACCGGGCGCAGTAGCTCGGAATCCGGGCGCTTTTAGGCTCCGGCGCGGAGTTACGGGTGAATGAACCCGGCGGTCCACTTGGACGGTATCACGAAGCGATTCCCCGGGGTCGTCGCGAACGACGACGTCGATCTCGCGGTGGAGCGCGGGAGCGTCCACGCCCTCCTCGGCGAGAACGGGGCCGGCAAGACCACGCTGATGAACGTCCTGTACGGTCTCTACCGGCCGACCGAGGGGACCGTCCGGCTCGACGGCGAGCCGCGGTCGTTCGACTCGCCGCGGGACGCGATCGACGCGGGCGTCGGCATGATCCACCAACACTTCATGCTCGTCGACCCGATGACGGTGTGGGAGAACGTCGTCTTAGGCAACGAGCCGACGACTTGGGGCGGACTCCGCGTCGACAGGGAGGCGGCGCGGGAGGCCGTCGTCGAACTGAGCGAGCGGTACGGCTTCGACGTGGACCCGGACGCGACGATCGCGGACATCTCGGTCGGAGAGCAGCAGCGCGTCGAGATCCTGAAGGCGCTGTACCGCGGCGCCGAGGTGCTCATCATGGACGAGCCGACCGCGGTGCTGACGCCGCAGGAGGTCGAGGAGCTGTACGGCGTCTTCGAAGAGCTCACCGAACAGGGGAAGACGATCATCTTCATCTCGCACAAGCTCGGCGAGGCGCTGTCGGCGGCCGACGACATCACCGTCCTCCGCGACGGGGTCAACGTGGGCACCGTCGCCGCGGCCGACGTGACGCGCGAGGAGCTCGCGGAGATGATGGTCGGCCGGGAGGTGCTGATGGACCCCGCCACGTCGCCCCGAGAGACGGGCGAGCGCGTGCTGGAGGTGACCGACCTGTGCGTCGAGGACGACCGGGGCGTCGAGGCGGTCTCGAACCTGTCATTCGAGCTCCGGGGCGGGGAGATCCTGGGGATCGCGGGCGTCGACGGCAACGGACAGTCACAGCTCGCCGAGGCGATCACGGGTCTGCGCGAGACGGCGTCCGGGGAGATCCGCTACCGCGGCGAGTCGATGGTCGGGCAGACCCGCCGTGACCGGATCGACCGCGGGATGGCGTTCATCCCCGAGGACCGACAGGAGCGCGGCCTGGTGATGTCATACGACCTCACCGAAAACGGGGTTCTAGGGAGCCAACACGACCCGCCGTTCGCGCGCGGCGGACGGCTCGACTGGGGCGCGGCGCAGGACCACGCCGAGTCCGTCATCGAGCAGTACGACGTCCGCCCGCCGGACGCCGACGTGGAGGCCGAGTCGCTGTCGGGAGGGAACCAGCAGAAGTTCATCGTCGGGCGGGAGTTCGAGCGCGACCCTGAGCTGGTCGTCGCCGCCCACCCCACCCGCGGCGTCGACATCGGCTCCACGGAGTTCCTCCACGACCGGCTGCTCGAACTGCGCGCCGAGGGGAAGGCGGTCCTGCTCGTCTCCTCGAAGCTCGACGAGGTACAGGGGCTCTCCGACCGGCTCGCGGTGATTCACGAAGGAGAGTTCACCGGGGTCGTCGACCCCGCGACCGTGACCGAAGAGGAAATCGGGCTGCTGATGGCGGGCGAGTCGCTCGACGACGACTCGGTCGAACGGGCGGCGATCCACGACGCCGGCGGCGCGCCGGACGAGGTCGACGGCGGGGCGGCCGACGACGAGGGGGTGGACGCGTGAGCGATTCGGCGCCCGACGGGGACCGTACGGAGTCCCTCCTCGCCCGCGTGGTCGCCCCGTTCGTCGACCGGAGCGTCGCCGAGCGGCTCGTCATCAGCGTCGCCGCGATCCTCCTCTCGATCGTCGTCGGCTTCGCGCTCGTGCTCGTCTCCGGCCGGATCGCGCAGTGTTCGACCGCGGCGTGGACGATGCCGCTCACCGGGATCGGCTTCTGTTACGACCCGATCGAGGTGTACGTCGTGCTGTTCAACGGCGCGCTCGGGTACCCGTTCGCCGTCGGCGACCCCGGGCTGTTCAACCCCGCGTGGACGCCGTTCAACCTCTCGTTCGGTCTGACGCTCTCGGAGACGACGCTCCTGATCTTCACCGGGCTCTCCGTCGCCGTCGCCTTCCGCGCCGGCCTGTTCAACATCGGCACGCAGGGGCAGCTCGTCGTCGGGGCGCTCTCGACCGCCCTCTCGGTCCTCGCGCTCGCGCCCCTGCTCCCGGCCGGCCCGGTCGCCGGTGCCGTGCTGATCGTCGTCGGGACCGCGGCGGGCGCGGTCGGCGGCGGACTCTGGGGCGCGATACCCGGCGCGCTCAAGGCGTACGCCGACGCCAACGAGGTGATCACGACGATCATGCTCAACTTCGTCGCCGCGAACGTCGCGTACGTGCTCGTGTTGGAGGTGTTCCGCGCCGAGGGCTCCTCGGTGGTCGCCACCCGCTACGTCCCAGAATACGCGCAGTTCCCGTCGGTGCTGTTCCCCCCGTCCACCGACTTCGCGCTGCTCGCGCTGGCAGGGGGCATCGCCTTCATCGGCGCGCTCTACTACTTCGTCGAGCACACGTCGCTCGGGTACGACCTCCGGACGAGTGGCGTCCAGGCGGCCGCGGCCGAGTACGGCGGTGTGAACGCGAAGCTCACGACCGTGCGGGCGATGACGTTGTCCGGCGCGCTCGGCGGTATCGGCGGCGCGGTGTGGGTGCTGATGTCCGAGGGGCGGTGGATGGCCTCGATCCCGGACCTCGGCTTCGACGGGATCACCGTCTCGATCCTGGCCGGGAACAACCCGATCGGCGTGCTGCCGGCGGCGTTCCTCTTCGGGGTCCTGAAGGGCGGCGCCTTGGAGATCGGCTTCCGGACCGACGTTCCCACGGAGCTCGTCGCCGTGCTGCGCGGGCTCATCATCCTGTTCGTCGCGATGCCGGAGTTCTTCCGGATGATCGGTCGATACACCGGCGTCGGGGGGACCGCGGGCGGCCCGGGCGGCGCGGCGTCGGCGGAGTCAGATGCCTCCGCCGGCGGCGACGGGGGTGAAGCCGATGCGTAACCCGCTCTCGCCGGCGTCGCTCCTCGAAGGCGCGAGCGAGTCGGGGTACGTCCGTTCGCTTATCGCCGGCACCGTCGGAGTGCTCGCGCTGCTCGGCGTGTCCGGGCTCGCGTTCCCCGACTCCGTGGCGGGCGACCTCGCGGGCATCGTCTTCTCGACGAGTACCGCCACGTCGACGGCGCGGCTCGCGGCGCCCATCGTGCTCGCCGGACTCGGCGGCATCTTCGCCGAGAAGTCCGGCGTCATCAACATTGGCCTAGAGGGGCTCCTCATCATCTCGGCGTTCGTGTCGGTGTACGCCGCGTCGGTCGTCGGCGTGGGCAACGCCGTCCTCGGCGTCCCGGCGCTCGCGATCGCGTTCCTCGCCGGCATCGCGGCGTCGACGTTCCTGTCGGCGGTGTTCGCGGTGGTCTGTATCGAGTTCAAGGCGGACCAGATCATCGCCGGGCTGGCCGTCTGGCTCATCGCGTTGGGGCTCGCGCCGTTCCTGTCGACCGTGTTCTTCGGCGGCGTCAACACGCCGAACCTCGGCGTGAGCGTCGGGTGGCAGTACTCGGCGACGATGGTGGTTTTCGCGACCGCCGGCTCGTGGTGGCTGTTGAACAAGACCGCGTTCGGCAAACACCTCCGCGCGGCGGGCGAGAACCCGAAGGCGCTCGACACGGTCGGCGTCTCCGTCTCGAAGGTGCGCTACGCCGGGGTGCTGCTCTCGGGCGTCCTCTCCGGAGTGGGCGGCTCGGCGCTGGCGCTGTCCATCGGGCAGTTCGTCGGCTCCGGCGAGACGATGGTCCAGGGCAAGGGGTTCATCGCCATCGTCGCGTACCTGTTCGGCAACTACAATCCGCTCGGGACGCTCGGCGCGGGCGCGCTGTTCGCCGGCCTCGACGCGATACAGATCCGGCTCCAGCAGCTCGGGTACGCGATCCCGGACACGCTGGTCCAGACCATCCCGTACGTCGTCGTGATCGTCGTCCTCACGCTGGTCGGCCGGACGCAGATCCCCGAGGCCGCGGGCGAACACTACGAGACCGAGGAGTAGCTCGCGCCCGCTGACGACCTCCCGGGTCCGGACGGTCAGTCCGACGCCTCGGTCTCCTCGGTCGGCGAGGGCAGTCGCAGGTCGGCGAACGCCTCGGTGTCGCCGATCCCCGTGACGATCTTGACCTCGTCGGTGATCGGGACGCCGACGCAGGAGAGGCGGGCGTTCGCCCCGCGGATCTGCTCGTCGGAGAGGATCGACTGCCCCGGCATCGCCACGTCGCCCTTCACCACGACCACGGCGCAGTTGGAGCAGGCGCCGCCGCGGCAGGCGTACGGCCACGACCGGCCGCCGCGCTCCGCCGCTTCCAGGATCGACTCGCCGGGCTCGACGAGGAAGCGGCCGTACTCCGGGAGGTCGAGGTCGGCGTCCGCGGCCTTCTCGAAGAGGTCCTCATCGTCCAGCGACCAGCCGTGCTCGGTCAGCGCGTCGCGGTCGAGGTGATAGACGGTGGACGGCGAGCCGGTGCGGACCGGTTCGACCGACCCCTCCGCGTACCGCCGAACCACGTCGGCCGGCTCGTCGCCGAGGTCGTCGAACCAGTCGCGGACCGTCGCGGGCGCGAGGTTCGACTCCGCGGCGACCGCCCCGATGTCGACTCCTTCGAGCCGGGCGACCGTCGAGACGAGCCCCGGCGAGTCGAGGGCCGTGATCGTCTCCTCGACCCACTCCTCGGAGCGGTCGTACCACGAAGCGAGTTCGGCCGTGCCGATACCTCGGTCGTACGCGACGGCGGTCATCAGCGCCGCGGTCGCCTCCGCCGACCGGACCTCCGAGAGCCACGCCCGGAGCCGGTCGGCGTCGACCCGTTCGAGTTGCCCCATGTCCGTATCGTTCGTTTCGAGGCCGTTAAACGACGAGCCTGAACAGTTAGGCTCCGGACGCGCCCCGGCGCGCCCCGGCCATCGCGAAATTCGTCGGCGCGCGGCCGACCGAAACGGGAGCAAAGAGTTTTGCCCGGCGCACGACACGGTCCGGTAATGGATATCGACGAGTACGACGTCGTCGTGGCGGGGGCCGGGACCGCCGGCTGCTACGCCGCCGCGACGATCGCGAACGAGGGGCTCGACGTCGTCATCGTGGAGCGGAAGGACGCCGAGGAGGCCGGCCACATCGCCTGCGGCGACGCCCTGAAGGGCGCCGACGCCTTCCCCGAAGCGATCCCGAAGGACCGACTCGAACCCGCGTTCACGAACACCGGCGTCGACCACGGTCGCTTCGAGATCCCGCAGGAGGACACGGTCCTTGAGATCCCCGTCCCCGGCGAGCTCGCCGTCATCGATCGCTGGGAGTACGGCCGCCAGCTCATCTCCGGGGCCGAGGACGCGGGCGTCGACTTCCACTACGACACCGTCATCAACGACGTGAGACAAGACGAGAGCGGGCGCGTCACCGGTATCCACGCGGTGCGGAAGGGCGACCCGCGGACGTACGAGGCGGATGTCGTGATCGACGGTGCCGGGTCGCTCTCGCTGCTCCAAGACAAGGCGGACTTCGAGGAGACGACCTTCGACACGAACGTCCGGTACTCGCAGTTCTGCTCGGCGTACCGCGAGATCGTCGACGTGCCGGAGCCGGTGGAGTGGGACGACGCGCTGGTGTTCAAGGCGACCGACCGCGCGGCGGGCTACCTCTGGTACTTCCCGCGGACCGCGACGGAGATCAACGCCGGCCTCGGCTTCCAGATGACGGAGGAGCCGATGAAGCTCGTCGAGTCGCTGAAGCAGGACCTCCGCGACCGCCCCGAGTTCGAGGGCGCGGAGGTCCGCGACAAACTGGGCGCCGCCCTGCCCACCCGACGCCCCTACGACTCGGCGGTCGCGCCGGGGTACATGGCGGTCGGCGACGCGGCGGGTCACGTGAACCCGACGACCGGAGGGGGAATCGCCGGCGCGGCGTACGCGGGCAAGTACGCCGGCGAGCAGGCCGTGAAGGCCGTCTCGGACGACGACGTGAGCGAGGAGAACCTCTGGCGGTACAACGCCCGCGTGATGGACCACTTCGGCGGCCGGTACGCCGGCCTCGACGTGTACAACGTCCTCGCGACTTCGGTCGACGTGGACAACCTCATGGGGCTGCTCGCGTCGCTGCCGGGCGAGAAGCTCGCGGAGGCGCTGTACGAGGGGTCGACCTCGATGTCCTTCGGGCTGAAGCTGAAGGCCGCGGTCAAGTCGTTCGGCTACTGGGGGACGATCCGGAACTTCTACCAGACGAAGTCGCTGGCGGACGAGCTGATCGGCCACTACGAGGAGTACCCGACGAGCCCCGCCGCGATGGCGAACTGGACCCGCCAGCGCGACGACATCATGGACCGCGTCTACGAGACGACCGGCGCCGACGCGAAGTACTGAGGCCGTGAGCGGCTACCGGCTCACTACCGTCGAGACGGTGCGCGAGCAGGGCTCGTGGGCGTTCACGGCTCGTGAGGGCGACGAGGACCGCGAGGTGTTCCTCGTGCCGTGCGCGGACGAGTCGGATGAGCGCGACGACGAGGACCCGCCGGTGCGCGCGTGGATCAACCGCTGTACCCACGAGGACCAGCGGCTTCACCGCGAGGCGGTGGGCGCCGTCACCCGCGGCGGCTCCGTCGTCTGCCCGAAGCACGGCTCGGCGTTCGACGCGTGCGACGGCGGTTGCGACAACGGCGAGGCGGCGGGCACGACGCTCCGATCGGTGGACGTGACCGTCCGCGACGGCGCGGTGTTCCTGACCGACGACGACCTCAGCTACCTCCGCGAGGGGTTGCCGGACGAGGACGACGACGACGGCGCGGGGCCGTCGTCGAGCTCGCACCTCACCTTCTGAACGGGGCGAGATTCGGCGGACCGGCGACATCTACGGCTGCGCCTCCGCGACTCGCCGGATCGCGCCGGCGATCACGTCGATGCCGAGCGACAGGTCGTCCTCGACCACGTCGAAGTCGGTGGTGTGGTGCCCGCCCGGGTGGTCGGTGCCGACGCCGAGGTAGCAGGCGAGCCCGCCCTGATCTTGGACGCGGTTCATCAGGTACGTGGCGTCTTCGGAGCCGCCGAGCTCGTCGCTGTCGACGATGTTCGTCACGCCCTCGACATCGCCCGCGGACTCCCGGACGAGGGCGGCGAGCGCGTCGTCGCTCGTCGCGCTGGGCGCCTCGCCGAGCGTCGACACCTCGACCTCGCAGTCGTGCATCGCCGCGGCGGAGTCGAGGATGCGGTCGGCGTGGTCGGACATGTACTCGGCGAGCTCCGTCGTCTGTCCGCGGAGCTCGCCCTCGATGTGCGACTCCTCGGGGATGATGTTCGTCGCGGTGCCGCCGCCGACGAGCCCAGCGTTCACGCGCGTGGGGCCGTCGGCGTGCCGCGGGATGGCGTAGAGGTTCTGGACCGCCGCCGCCATCGCCTGAACCGAGTTCCGACCCTGCTCGGGGCGCGCGCCGGCGTGCGCGGGCTCGCCGGAGAACTCCGCGAGCAAGTGCCGCACCGCGAGGAATCCCTCGACGCCGCAGACGACCTCGCCGGACGGGTGATCGAGGCCGACGTGGACCGCGTAGAGGTAGTCGACGTTGTCGAGGTGGCCCGACTCGGCCATCGGCTTCCCGCCGGCGACCTGCTCCTCGCCCGGCTGGAAGAACACCTTGAGCGTGCCGGAGAAGTCGGAGTCGAGGACGGCGTCGAGCGCGCCGAGCCCCATCGTCGCGTGGGCGTCGTGGCCGCAGGCGTGCATGAACCCCTCGTGCTCGGAGCGGAACCCCTCGGCGGTCGGGACGTGCTCGGCCGACTCAGACTCCGTGATCGGGAGCGCGTCGATGTCGACCCGCAGGCCGATCACGGGGCCGTCGCCGCGCTCGACGACCGCGACGCAGCCGGTGTAGCCGCCCGAGAGCCGGTCGAGGATATCCGGGTCAGCGCCCGCCTCGCGCGCCTGCTCCTCCCACTCCGAAAGCTCCTCGTCGTCGGGGACGTTCAGTCGCTCGTCGGTCGCCAGCGCGTCCGGGCCGACGTGGAGCTCCGTCAGGTCCCGCTCGCGGAGGGCCTCGACGATGCGGGCGGTGGTGTAGAACTCGCGCCACGCGGGCTCGGGGTGGCGGTGGAGGTCGCGGCGGAACGCGCGGTACTCGTCGTCTTCGAGAACGCTCATACCCGTGGGTGGCCCGGGGACAGGTTAAAACGTCGGCTGCCGGAGAGCGACGGGGACCGCATCGGAGCCGACCGCGGGCGGCTCACTCCTCGGCCGTCCCCATCCGCTCAGAGTAGTCCCACGCGTGGATCCGCTCCGGTTCGATCCGGATCTCGACCTCCTCGCGCTCGGATCGCAGGAGCCGGTCGGCGGTCGGGTTGTCCGTGCCGCCGAGGTACTTCGTTAGGAGCGACCGCAGGAGCCGCTTCCCATCGTCGGGTCGGACCGTCGCCCGGCCGCGGCCGCGGACCCCCTTGTACGGCGGGTCGTTCGTCGACACGTCGAAAGAGACGCTGTCGTCGTGGTCGACGAACTCGACCAGATCGGCGTTCGTGCTCGTCGCACAGCGGATCGCGCCGGGCGGCCGCGCCGCGCCGTCGCCGTCGTCTCCACCGTCGGCGCTCCCCCCGTCCGGGTCCCACGCGAACCACAGCGAGACGATCCACGGACGGTCGCCCGGGGTACGGCAGCCGAGGCGGACAGGGACGGACGCGGCGGCGAGGAACTCGTCGACGCGGTCGCGGTCCCACGGGCCGGTCGGGTCCATACCGATCCCACGCCCGCGCCCCGCCTAACAGTTGCGCCGCCCGGACTCCATCGAGGTCGACGGCCGAACCACTCGGAGCCCGGCGGCTCCGGAACACAAGAGAATTGACGGTCCCCCCGCGAGAGGTGGTATGACCGACTACTTCGAGGTCCACGAGCGCGACGGCGCCGCCCGGCTCGGGGAGGTCCGCCTCGCCGAGCCCGTGTCCACGCCGGCGCTGGCGGACCCGTTCCTCGACGACGCCGGAAGTCTTTGGGCCGGTGACCGCGAGGTCCCAGACGGCGACGAGACCGCGCTGACGGTGCTTCCCCACAGGGCGTTCCCCGCGGGGACCCGCGACGAGGTGCGCGAGTCGTTCGCGGTCGACCACCCCGGCGTCGCGTTCCCCTCGGCCGCGGTCGTCGACAGTCGGAGCGCCCGCGACCTCGGCGCCGACGCGTACCTGCTCTCGGACGCGCAGGGGTTCGTCGGCCACGGCGAGGCGTTCCGGGACGCGATCCTCCGCGCGAAGTCGGCGCTGCCGCCGGACGCCGCGCTCGGCCTCTCCGGCGTCGCGACCCCGCGGAACGTCGCGCTCCTCGCGTACGCCGGCGCCGACCTCGTCGACGCGACGCGCGCCCGGACGAAGGGGACGCAGGGGATGTACCTCACCGCCGACGCGGAACACTTCCTCGAAGACTTGGAGGAGCTCCCCTGCGCCTGCCCGGCCTGCGCGAAACCCCGGAGCGAGTTCACCCGGGACGACTGCGCCGACCACAACGCCAACGCGCTGCGGGCCGAGCTTCGGCGGGTCCGCGAGCGGATCCGGAGCGGCCGCCTGCGCGATTACATCGAGGCGCAGGCCCGCCACGAGGGGTGGCTCACGGCCGCGTTCCGCGAGTTCGACGACCAGTGGGGGTACTTGGAGGAGCGGACGCCGCTCATGCGCGACGCGGAGGTGACGGCGGCGGCGGCGGAGACGCTCGACCGCGTCGAGATCCGTCGGTTCGCCGACCGCGTCACGAGCCGCTACCGGAACCGGTTCACCGACCAGCCGCTCGTGTTGGTCCCCTGCTCGGCGACGAAGCCGTACAGCGACTCCCAGAGTCACCGCCAGTTCCACGACGCGATCAAGTGGCGCGGCCACACCGTCTCGATTACCTCCCCTATCGGCGTTGTCCCCCAGGAGCTGGAGACGACCTACCCCGCTCAACACTACGACTCGGTCGTCACGGGCGACTGGAGCGAAGACGAGATCGAGTTCGTCGCGGAGGTCCTCCGGCGGTATCTCGAACGCAACGACTACTCGCGCGTCGTCGCGCACGTCCCCGAGGACGGGTACCGCGAGATCTGCGAGCGCGTGGAGAGCGACCCCGCGATCGACGCCGACTTCGAGTATACCTGCGTCGACCACCCGACGACCGACGAGTCGCTCGGCGAACTGAACGCCGCCCTCCAGGGCGAGCCGGCGTACAGCAAGCGGGAGCGCGAGCACAACACGGTTCGCGCCATCGCCGATTACCTGCTCGGCGACGGCGCGGGCGACGACCTGTTCGGCGGTCTCGGCGCGAGCGGCGGAGGCGACCGATACGGCGGCGAGGCCGACGTCCGCACGACCGGCCGCTACCCCAAGCTCCAGGTGTGGGGCGACGAGCCCGACGCCGGCCGCGAGGGCGAGCCGGGCGAACAGCTCGCGACGATGGTCCCGCAGTACGGCACGCTCTCGTTCACCCTCGCCGGCGCGCGCCGCTGGGTCGAGAGCGACGCGCCGACGAAGCGGGTGGAGATCGATCAGTTCGTCCCGCGTGGCTCCGTGCTCGCGCCGGGCGTCGTCGACGCGGACGACGATATTCGGGTCGGCGACGAGGTCGTCATCGAGGGGCCGAAGGCGTTCGCGGTGGGCCGCGCGGCGATGTCTGGCCCAGAAATGGCGGGATCGACCCGCGGCGTCGCCGTCGAGGTGCGGCACGGAGAGGAGAAGTAACTGGACGGCTCCGGTGAACTCCTCGGCGGACGATCGCCTTCAGTTGTCGCGCCGGACCCGGAGCCCGTTTCGATGTCGGCCCGCTACGACTCGGGAGCGCTCCGCGAGAAGCCCCCCGAACTATCGGCGTTGCGAGCGCTTCACTCGTCGGCCTCGGATCCCTCCGCGCCGCCGAGTTCGGACAGTTCGGTTTCCAATTCCTCGGAGTCTTCGAGGAGCAACCCCGTCCCGCCCGCGGCGATCATACCGACGCCGATCGCACGGAGCTGCCGGAGGTACGCCGGCTTCGCTTCGAGCTCCGACGCGTTGTGGAAGTTCTTCCCGATCATCTTTTTGCTGAGCCTGACGCTCGCCCGCGGGAAGAGCGCGGTGACGACCCCTTGGACGAGTATCATTGCGGACCCGAATAGACGGCCTTTCTCACAGCCTTTCATACACGGTAGTACGTCTCGCCGCCGGATAACTATTGCCCCTAACACGCAATACCACCACGTCAGTTTTCTTTAGATGCGCATTTCCAGCTACTTCCTCCGTATATATTGTGAACTATTTACAACACTATGTTTATCCGTGGGGCGCCTGTATACGACCTATGACGAGAGACGCTGAGGCGGCGGACCGATGTGGTGGAACCGCCGTCGCTGCGACCGCGAAGCAGCGCCCGACAGACTCGCCGCTCGGAGCCGACACCCCGTCGCGCGTCGGGCCGTCCCCGGACGGAAGGTCGGCATGACCGCACGGAATCCGATAGCCGCTCGGACGCTCGCCGTCCGCGGGGCCGGGACGTTCCTGATCGGGGTCGCCGTCAATCTCGCTCTCGGGTGGATCGCGTTGACCGGGGGTCTCGTGGCGTCGACGGAGTTCTTCCGGTACCCCCCGATCGTCGTCTGGACGCTGTTGGGAACGATCGGTGCGGCCGTTATCTACGGGGCGCTCACGCGTTTCTCCGCGACGCCGGACCGGACGTTCGTCCGCGTCGCCGTCGCCGCGCTCGTCCTGTCGTTCGTCCCCGATGTCGGCCTGCTCGTCGCCGTCGAGGGCGTGACGACGAGCGAGGCCGTCGCGCTGATGGCGCTTCACGTCCCGCCGGCGATCACCGCGATGATCGCGCTCCCGAACACTCCGTTCGGGCGTTAGCCAGCTTCCGGAGTTTACACCTTCGCGAGGCCGGCCGAACCCGCACTCCTCAGTCGTCGGCGGTCGCCTCGGGTCGGTACGCCTCGCTGATCTTCTTCCACTTCCCCGACCGGAACCGGAGGTAGTTGATCGCGGCGGGGATCGTCGTCTCGGCCATGAACGCGAAGTAGAGTCCCCACAGCCCGATCGCCGGGAGCGCCACCTCGGGGACCGTGAGGCCGACGAGCGGAAGCTCGATCGCGGGTGTCGCGTCGTGTGCGCCGACGTACGCGAGCGGGATCGACACGCAGAACATCCCGAGGAACTGGCTCGCGAAGGGGATCTTCGTGTCGCCGGCGGCGTCGAGGGGGCCGGCCGCCCCGCCGGAGACGCCTTGGAAGATCACCGCGGCGCAGGCCGCGTACACGAGGTTGACGGCGATCGGTATCTCCGGGCTGTCGGGCGACTCGGCGAACAGCGAGACGATGTCGGTGGCGAAGACGGCGATCAGTACCGCGGAGACGGCGTACGTCGCCACCGAGAAGCGGATGATGTCGCGGGCGTACGCCTCCGCTTCGTCCGGGCGTTCGACGCCGAGCTCCTGCCCGACGAGGCTGGAGGAGGCGAGGCCGAACCCCCAGCCGGGCGTGTTCATGATCCCCCAGATGCGGCGGGCGATGACGAACGCGGCCACGGTGTTTTCCCCGAACACGTCGAGGATGGCGAGCATCGGGAACTCGGCGGCCGTCCACACGAGGTTGCGCGCCCCGACCGGGACGCCGATCTCGACGAGGTCGCGGAGCATGCCGGGGTTCAGGTACGAGCCGGTCGGGTCGATCGCGACCGGGAACTCGCCGATGAGGGGGGCGCTCCCGCGCACGAGGCCGACGGTGAAGCCGCCGACCGCGAGCACGTTCGAGAGGACGGTGCCGACCGCGGCCCCCTCGACGCCCCAGCCGAACCCGAAGATGAACAGCGCGCTGAGGGCGATGTTCGCGACCGCGCCGCCGGCCCGGACCTGCATCGCGGTGTAGGCGTCGTCGCAGCCGACGAGGATGCGGCTCCCGACGAGGTTGAGCGCGGCGAACGGGACGCCGAGGCCGACGACGCGGAGGTAGTCCGCGCCGTAGGCTATCGCCGCCTCGTTGCTGCTCAACACGTCGATGAGCGCGGGGGCGAACAGCCAGAACGCCGCGCTGACCGGCAGCGTGATCGCCACCGCGAGGAGGACGCTGGAGCGCACCGCGTCCCCCAGTTCGCCGAACGCCTCGGCGCTGTACCGCTGGGAGACCAAGGCGATCGTGCCGCCGGCGACGCCGCCGCCGAACGCGAACGCGAGCCCCCAGTAGGGCCCCGCGAAGCCGACGCCGGCGACGGCGCTCGTGCCGACCGCGACGCCGACCATCGCGACGTCGACCGCGTTCTTCGACATCCGGGCGATCCCGGTGACGATCCGGGGCCACGCGAGGTCGGTGGTCCGCACCACGCGGTGACGGTCGATCAGCCCGGCCCTCGCGAGGGCGAAGCCGATGTAGAGGATCAGCGCGCGGAAGGGGTTCGGCAGCCGAGAGATCAGCTCGCGGAGGGAGTTCGGAAGGCGAGACACGGCAGATGCCCGCCTTTTCCGCTGGCGGCTAAAGGAGTTTCGTCACGCGGCAGGCGGTTCCGGATCGAGCGGGGGTCGCGGGCCGAGCCGTCGCCCGATCAGGCGCCCGAGACGAGGTAGACGGCCGCGGCGGCGAAGACGATCCCGAGCCCCTTCCGAGCCGTGAACGACTCACCGAGGAAGAGGAAGCCGATCACCGACGAGAAGACGAGGAACATCGCGAAGATGGGCGTCACGACGCTCACCGGACCCGCGGAGAGCGAACGGTACAGTGCGAGGATCCCGATACCGAGGAACACGCCCGCGGCGAGCACGTGCGCCAGCTTCGGCGAGGCGAGGTGGCCGGTGAACTCCTGTCCGGTGTACGCGATCACGCCGAGCGCCATGGCGACGAGCAGCGTGTTCGAGACGACGACGGCGACGTCGCTCGGGATCGCGTTCGGACCGGTCGTGGCGACGCGCATCAGCGGCGAGACGAGCGCGTACGCACCCATGGCGAGCAGCGCGTACGGGAGGTAGGTCGTGGCCGTAGCGTCCATACCACGGGGTCACCGCCCGGAGGCAAGTGCCTATCGACCCGCGTTCGGCGGCGGCCCCAGCGGGGCCGACTCGTCGGCCGACCGCGAGTCGTCGGGAACGTCGCCTTCGCGGTCGGCGTCCGAACCGCCCCGGTCGTGAACCGGGACGCAGACCGTCACCGCCGTCCCCCTCGGCTCGCGCTCCGCGAACGATATCCGGCCGCCGAGGTGGTCGACGCCCCACTTGACGATCCACAGGCCGATCCCGCTCCCGTGGCGCAGCGGCGTCTCGGTGCCGCGGTCCAACACGTCGTACTCCGCGGGGTCGATGCCGGGACCGTCGTCCGCGACGGTGACCTCGACCCAGCCGTCCTCGACGAGGGCGTCGATCCGGGCCCACGGCTCGTCCGCGTCGTTGTGTCGGACCGCGTTCGAACAGAGGTTCTCCAAGACGACCCGCAGCACCACCGACACCGAGACGGACGGCACCGTTCCGACCTCGATCCGCGCGTCGGGATCGATCTCCCGCGCGTCGGCGACGGCCTCGTCGACCACGTCCGGTAGCGGCGCCGACCCGGACTCCTCGGTCGGGGCGAACAGCTCGCCGGCGGTCCGGGTGCGCTCGCTGAGTTCGAGCATCCGCCCGGCGCTCTCCTCGATGACCGAGAGCGCGCGTTCGTCCGTCGGGTCGGTCCGGAGCCGCGCGGCGTACCCCTGAATGAGGTTGGTCTCCGTCCGCACGTCGTGACGGAACACGCGGTTGAGCACGTTGAGCCGCTGCTGTTGGCCGAGGTACGCGCCGACGTCGTGGAAGGTTATCACTCGGGCGGTGGTGCGGTCGTGGTCGTCGGTCACGTCCCTGACAGTCGCCTCGTACGGTCGCCGCCCGTCGCGGCCGACGATCGGGACCGCTCGCGGCGCGTCACCCTCGGCGCCGTCTGGCTCGCTGACCGTCTCGTACTTCGGGACGACCGCGTCGGCGGGCTCGCCGATCGCCGCGCGCCGGTCGACGCCGAACGTCTCGGCCGCGCTCTCGTTCAGGTCGACGACGAGCCCCTCGGTGCCGACGACGAAGACGGGGTCGTGGAGCTGCTCGAAGACGACCTGGCGCGCGCGGCGGCGCGGCGCGGGCGCGAGCGTCAGCAGTCGGAACCGCGACAGCGCGAGGAGATACGCCACCCCCGAGATCACGAACACCAGCGGGGTCGGATCGAGCCCCGGGATCGGAATCGCGCCGGAGAGGTAGGCGACGCTCCCGGCCCACGGCGCCGCGGTCCCGACGAGCAGCGCCGCGCTCTGCCCGCGGAACGGGCGCGCGTCGTCGCGGATCAGCTGGACAAGTGGGACCGAACCGACGGCGCCGAGGAGGTAGGTGTACCCCGCGATGACGTAGTACAGCGGACCGGGGACGACGTCGAGGAACGTTCCGACCGCGGTCTCGCGCACGAATCGACCGACCGTGAGGAGGTTCTCCGGGTCGTCCGCGGCGGCGACCGCGACGGTGGCGACGGGCACGACCGACACCAGCGCAACGGAGAACGGCGTCACGTAGCGGTCGTAGCCGGTGTACGCCAGCGCGAAGAAGAGCCAGCCGACCGGGATGGCCACGACGCCGACCCACTGGACGTCGTACCACAGCGCCTTCGCCGGCAGCGTGGTCGCCTCCAGTTCGAAGACGAGGAACGTCGCCCACCAGACCTGCCCGGCGAGCAACACCGCGAGCCACGTCGCGCCCGGCTCCGGCCGCTCCCGCCACGCGAGGATCGCCGCCGCCAGACCGACCGTCACGGCGACGAGGAGAGCGACGGAGAGTGGGCTCAACGCGGCCATGCCGTTTTTTACACAGATCGGATTTATAACTCATCGGGTCGGTTCACCTGATTGAAAATTCCGGCGTCACCCGGCCGAACCTACCGGTGGGCGCCGCCTCACCCGCCGAGCGCGAGGAGCGCGACGCCGGCGACGAACGCGGTGAACAGCGCGCCCGCGTCGAACGCGGCGACCCGTCCGAGGGACCCCGCGGCGGGGGTGGTTGCGCGCGGACGAGACTGCGCTGCCGTGCCGTCTGGCGTCGACGGCCTGATCGGTTCGTTTGCCATGGAGACGTCCGCCGCAGGTCGGCGACGGACGTGCGTCGTGGGGTATCGATCTACACTCACCCACGCCGTGAGGCGTTAACAAAACGCGAGCGCTCGCGGTATCAGCGGGCTCGGTCGAACGACGCGGGTACCTTCGGGGTTCAGTACGCTTTTGACACGAGCGGCCGATAACTCGCGTATGGACGGAACCTTCGATCACGTGATGATCCGCGTCGAGGACTTAGAGGAGAGCCTCGACTGGTACCAGACCCACCTGAACTACGAGGAGAAGGGCCGCTGGGAGGCCGACACCTTCACCAACGTCTTCCTCGGTCCCGAGGACGTTCACGAGGACGGCGCGCTCCTCGAACTCACGTACAACCACGACGGCCGGAGCTACGAGCTCGGCGACGCGTGGGGTCACATCGCGGTTCGCGTCCCCGAGGACGCGCTCCAGGAGTCGTACGACCAGCTGATGTCGGAGGGCGTCGACGACTACCGCGACCCCGAGTCCTGCGGGAACCGCTACGCGTTCGTGAAGGACCCGGACGGCCACGAGATCGAGATCGTCAAGCGCGACCACGGCGCGAAGTGGAGCATCGACCACACGATGGTCCGCGTCGAGGACGCCGACGAGGCGCTCGGCTACTGGACCCGCAAGTTCGAGTACACCGAGTACCCCGGCCGCTGGGAGGCCGACACCTTCTCGAACTACTTCGTGGCGCCCGAGGACGCGCCGGAGGAGGCGATGAAGCTCGAACTCACCTACAACTACGACGGCCGGGAGTACACGATGGGCGACGCGTGGGGCCACGTCGCGGTCCGCGTCGACGACCTCGACGACGCGTGGGACGCGCTGATGACCCGCGAGGCCCCCGACTACCGCGACCCCGCCTCCTGTGACCACAACTACGCGTTCACGAAGGACCAGGACGGCCACGAGGTCGAACTGGTCACGCGAGACTGAGTCCGCCGCCGTCCGACTCCGTTTCTCCTCCGCGGTCGCCGTCAGTCTGCCGACTCGACCCCGGTGATCTCGAAGCGCGCCCCCCCGGCCTCGCTCTCGACGGCCCGCACCGACCAGCCGTGCGCGTCGGCCACCTGCTCGACGATCCGCAACCCGAATCCGGTCCCCGACTGCGATGTGGAGTAGCCGGCGTCGAACACCGTCCCGCGCAGGTCCGGGTCGATCCCCGGGCCGTCGTCGGCCACGTAGAAACCGTCCGGCAGCGATCCGACCGTGACGGTCAGGTCCTCGCCGCCGTGTTCTATCGCGTTCCGGATCAGGTTCTCTAACAGCTGTTTGAGTCGCCCCTCGTCCGCGACCACCGTCCCCTCGACTTCGGTGCGCAGCGTCGCGTCGCTGGTGTCGACGGTCCGCCAGCAGGCGCCGACGACCCGTGCGATGTCGACCGGCTCGGCGTCGGTCACAGGGTTGCCCTCGCGCGCGAGCGTGAGGAGGTCGTCGATCAGCGCGGTCATCCGGTCGTGGGCGCGCTCGACCGCCGCCAGGTGTTCGCTGTCACACTCCTCGCGCGCGAGTTCGGTCCGGCCCCGCGCGACTTCGAGCGGGTTCCGGAGGTCGTGTGACACGACCCCGGCGAACTCCTCTAGTCGGTCGTTCTGCCGCTCCAACTCCGCAGTCCGATCCGCGAGGCGACGGGTGCGCGCCTCGGCCTGGAACGCCGTCTCGGCCGCGGTCGCCAGGATTCCGGCGAGGTACTCGTCGACGCTGCCGAGCATGCCCGGCTCCGTCTCGCCGATCGATATCGTCCCGAACTCGCCGATCGGAACGATGAGCAGGCTCCGGAGCGGCGTGTCGACGTCGAGCGCGTCGGTCGTCCGGATGTCGTCGAACTTCCGGAGCTCGCCCGCCTCGAACGCCGCCCAGTTGAGGCTCCCGCCGTCCGGCGTGAACGTCTCCCGCTCGGGCAACACCTCCGTCGCGCGGTCGGAGACGGCGACCGGGACCAGCCCGCCGGCCGCCTCGTCGTAGAGCCGGACGGTAACGATCGAGAACTCCAGGACGTCGGTGGCGGCCGCGACGGCCTGCTCGGCGATCGCTTCCCGCGACTCCGCGCGGACGAGCGTCCGCGTGGCGCCGTGGAGGCGCTCGACGCGGCTCTCGCGCTCGATCCGGTCGAGCGCCGCTTCGAGGTGGTCGGTGAGGATCTCCGCCACGAGGACGTCGGTGTCGGTGAACTCGTGCGGGTCCGGGGAGGAGACGACGAACAGCCCGTGGTCGCCGATCGGGCCCAACACGAGGCTCTCCGCCGGCGAGGGCTCGTCCAACCGATCGGACGACGAGAGCTCGTCGATGACGACCGACCCCTCGCCGCGGAAGGCGCCCCACGCCAGCGCCGCGCGCGATCCTGCCGGCGCGTCGCGGTCGTACGACGGCTGCTCCTCGAACAGCATCGGCACAGAGTCGCCGAGCGCGGCCGGCTGGAGGCTCTCGCCGTCCTCCGAGAGCAGGTGAATCCCGCTCAACCCGGCGTCGATCAGGTCGTCGACCGCCTCGACCGCCAGCTCGGCCGCCTCGTCGGTGGTTCGCGTGTAGTTGAGCTCCCGCGTCCACTCCCGGAGGCTCGCGAGCGTCCGCTCGCGCTCCTTCCGCTCGGAGATGTCGCGCGTGGTGACGACGTACCCCTCGATGCCGTCCGTCTCGATCCGGTCGCTGCCGACGGACTCGAGCCAGCGGTAGCCGCCGTCGGTCGTTCGGAACCGGTACTCGGCGGTCGGGGGGTCCCCGTCGCCCTCGAGCGCGCCGAGCGCCTCACTCACGGCATCTCGATCCTCCGGGTGGATGTACTCCAGCGCCCGCTCGCCGAGGAGGTCCGACGGCGCGTAGCCGATCACGCTTTCGCACGACGGACTCAGGTACCGGAATCGCCAGTCGCTCGACAGCACCGTGACCACGTCGCCGGCGTGTTCGATGAACGCCCGGTGTCGCTCGCGCTCGCTGTCGTCGCGGACCACGCCGACGAACCGCCGCTCGCCGTCCGCGGTGAACTCACCGTACGAGATGGAGACGGGGACCTCGTGGCCGTCGCGGTGGAGCGCGTTGAACCGGACGTCTGACCAGTCGACGCTCCGCTCGCCGTCGGCGAGATACCGATCGACCGCCTCGAGGTGGTCGTCGCGGTGTCGTTCCGGTATCAGCGTCGTGAGCGGTTCACCCTCCAGATCGGCCGGTTCGTACCCGAACATCGGCTCGACGGCGGCGTTCGCGAACCGGATCACGCCGTCGGTGTCGACCGACAGGATCGCGTCCGACGCCCCTTTTGCGACCGCGCGGAACTGTCCGACGGCCTGCTCGGCCTCCCGCTCGGCCCGCCGCTGCTCGACGGCCTCGACGATCCGGTCCGCCAGCCGCTCGCACTGCTCCGTGTCGCCGGACTTCCGCATGTAGTCGGTGACGCCCGCGGATATCGCCTCGCTCGCGACCGCCTCGCTCCCCCCTCCGGTGAACAGGATGAAGGGAAGGTCCGGGTCGCGCTCACGGACCTCGTCGAGGAGATCGAGGCCGTCTCGACCGGACAACTCGTAGTCGGAGACGATACACTCCACGTCGCGCTCCGACAGCGTCTCGAGTCCGGCGGCCGCGTCGGGCGCCGTCTCGACCGCGATCCGGTCTCGCTCCTCCCGTAAGAACGACGCGACGACCGCACGCAGGTCCGGGTCGTCGTCGACGAGCAGGACCGGGATGCGGTCGGTCATACACTCGGATTACTTACCATTCGGGTATAACGGTTTTGCCCCGCAGGCGTCGAGCGGTCGGCTCCGTCCGAGCGGTCAGCGGTCGCCGGCCGCGATCGCCCGGGGCTCCCGAACCGGTCCGTCAGCCCGCCGCTCGCGGCTCACTCGTCTTCGGCCGGGGTCTCACCGGCGGCCGGACGGAAGGCGACCAGCCGCTCGCCGTCGGTGGCCCGCTCGCCGATGTCAACCGTCACCGCGTCGCCGATCGCGACCGCCGGGGCGGCGTCGTCTCCGTCTCGCTCCGCGTCGCCGTCGCGGACCACGCCGGTGAGCCGCGTGGGGCCGAAGTCGACCACCGCGGTCGCGTACGGCGCGTCGTCGGCGAAGCGCGGCGAGGGGACGTGGACGACGCTGTACGTCTCGACGGTCCCCGTCTCGTCGAGGGGCTCCCGCGAGAGTTCGGGGGAGCCGCACTCGGGACACACCCGCCGCGGGGGAAGGGAACCGTGCCCCTCCGGGCAGACGACCGCGAACCCGTCCCCGTCTGCGAGCGCGTCGAGCCACTCGGCGTACTCTCGGTCCGTCGGCGACGAGGCGTCCGCCGCGTCCGCGCCGTCGTCGCTCATTCCGCCACCTCCAGCACGTGGACGACCGCGCTCGCGACGGTCCCGCCCGCATTGTGCGCGACGCCGACCTCGGCGTCCGGAACGTGGTCGCTGTTGGGGTGGTCGCCCCGCAGTAGGCGGGTCAGCTCCGCGATCTGCGAGCCGCCGGTCGCGCCGACCGGGTGGCCCTTCGCCTTCAGGCCGCCGGAGAGGTTCACCGGGAGGTCGCCGTCGGCGGTCGTGACGCCCTCTCGGGCCGCCGCGATCCCCTCACCCGGCTCGAACAGTCCGAGCGACTCCAGCGCCAGCACTTCGGCGATTGTGAAGCAGTCGTGGACCTCCGCGACGTCGACCGCGTCGGCACCGATGTCGGCGTCGGCGTAGGCCGCGTCGGCCGCGTCGTCCGCGGCGGGCGTCCGCGCGAGGCTGTCGCGGTCGCCGAGCGCCATCCGGTCGGTCCCCTGTCCGGTCCCCGTCACCGCGACCGGCGCGTCGAGGTCGCGGTCGGCCGCGTACTCCTCGGAGACGAGCACGAGCGCGCTCGCGCCGTCGGTGATCGGACAGGCGTCGTACAGGTGGAGCGGCTCCGCGACCGGCGGGGCGTCCATCGCCTCGTCGACGGACACCTCCTTCCGGTACTGGGCGTACTCGTTCGGCACCGCGTTGGCGTGGTTCTTCGACGCGACGTGCGCGAGGTCCTCGCGGGTCCCGCCGTAGGCGTCGAAGTACGCGTTCGCCATGAGCGCGTACGCGCCGGGGAACGTCACGCCCGACCGGACCTCGAATAGGTCGTCGGCGGCGATGGCGAGCCCCTCCGTCACCTCGTCGGTCGGGAGGTTCGTCATCCGTTCCATTCCGCCCGCGAGGACCACGTCGGCGTCGCCGGCCGCCACCGTCCGGACCGCCTCGCGGACCGCGACCCCGGCCGACGCGCAGGCCGACTCGTAGCGCGTCGCCGGGCAGCGGACCCCGGCGGCCTCGGCCATCAGCGGCGCTTGGTGGCCCTGGTGTTCGGCGAGCGAGCCCATGAAGTTCCCGTAGTTCAGCTCCTCGACGTCGGACCGAGCCACTGCGGCGTCCTCGAACGCCCGGAGCGCGGCCTCCGCGAACAGATCGCGGCCGGTCCGTTCAGGGTGGCTGCCGAAGGGTGTGAGCCCGACACCGGCGACGCGTACCTCAGACATACACGAACGATGATCGGGGATGCGGTTTAGCTCTGCCGGAAGCGGGAGTCCCGGTCGGCGGACGGCGGAGCAGCGCGTGGGCGAGGAAGAGAAAAATTGCCGGACTGCGTCGAGGGTCTTCCCGCGCTCAGCCGATGTACCGGAGGTCGTCGTCCGGCACCGCCGGCCCCTCCTGCATCTCGCGGATCTTGCCGACGACCTCCTCCATCTCCTCGGCGCGGTCCTCGAGGCTCTCGTAGTCGACGCGCAGATCGAGGACGGCTTCGAGGACCTCCAGCACGGCCCGCGCGCTCTTCGGGTCGACGAGGTAGCCGCTCGTCTCGCCCATCAGGCACGTGGCGTCGAAGCCGCGGCGACCGCCGAGCCCCAGCATGAGGCCGGAGACGCCGACGATGCCGCCGGCCGGTTCGTCCGCGCGGAACTCGACGCCCGCGTCCTCCAGGTCGGCGGTGAGGTCGCCGTCGGAGACCGCGCCGAGGACGGTGTACTCCTCGACGAGTTCGCCGGTCGGGACGCCCCCGAGGGCGAACGCGCGCTCGGCGCCGAACTCCGCGGCGACGTCGAGGAACGTCGAGGTGAGCCGGTAGTGGCCCGCGTTCGACCCGGCCTGGTGGTCGCCGGTCAGCACGAGCAGGTCGGCGCCGTCCGTCTCGACGGCGTGGAACTCCGCGCAGGTCAGCTCCGCGACCCCCTCGTCGTCGACGCTCACCTGCGGGGGGAACTCCGTGGCGTACACCCGGCGGACCAACTCCCCGTCGAACTCCTCTAAGATGTGTTCGGCCGCCAGCTTCCCCACGTGGCCGACGCCCGGCAGCCCCTCGATCAACACCGGGTCGTCCAGCTCCGGCGTCGCGACCTCGTCGATCTCGATGTCCTCCATGTCCCGTCCGTCCGGGCGGCGGTCACAAGAGCGTGGCTATTCGCGCGTCGGTACCGTCCTCGCGACCGACCGAGGGGTCACTCCGTCCGTCGTCGCGCCCGCCGCCGGTACTCGCCGTACGGGTCCTCCGGCCCGAACGGGGCCGGCGCGCTGTTCTCGGTGGGACCGTCGCACTCCGGGCAGCGATCGCCGAGCGCGTACACCGGTCGGTCGTGGACGCGCTCCCAGTTCGCGCAGACGCGGATATCTGATTTCACGGGTAGAAGGGTCGTGTTACGGGAAAACGGTCGTGTCCTCGGCCGATCGGCGCTACTCGTCGTCTTCGCGGCGCTCGCGGTGGAACTCGCCGGCGCCGCCGGCGGCCTCGATCGACTCGCGGGCGCGCTCGGCGGCGGCCTCGAGCTGCGACTCCGCCGTCTTGTAGTTCGGCGCGCGGACCTTGATCCGGTACTCGGGCGAGCCGACGTAGCCGACGTCGAGGTCGACGCCGTCCGGGATCTCGCCGTTCCCCTCGGCCGCCGCGAGGGCGTCGCGCACGTCGTCGACGCCGTCGGGGGCCGCGGACTCGAGGTCGACGTACCCGGTCACGTCGACGTACGGGACGGAGACGTTGTTGCGGGCGGCCGTGACGATCGCGTCGACAGTGTCGCCGTCGACGTCGACGTCGTCGAGCGCCTCGTCGCCGCTGATCGCGGCCGCCTCGAAGGCGTCGTAGAGGCTCTCGTACGCCGCGAGGAGGGCGTTCGCGACCGTCGTGTAGCGGTCGTCGTCGACGTCCTCGCCGAGCGCGATCAGCATCCAGTTGTCGGCCTTCTGGGCGTTCTTCCAGTCTTGGATCGTCTCCTTGCGCTGGTGTTCGTTGACGTCTTTGATCGAGAGGTCGATCTGGTTCGACGACTCGTCGATCTCCAACACCTTCGCCACGACCGTCTGTCCCTCGCGGACGTGGTCGCGGACGTTCTTGATCCAGCCGGAGGCGACCTCGCTGATGTGGCAGAGGCCGCGCTTCTCCTCGTACTCGTCGAGGTCGACGAACACGCCGAAGTCGGCTATCTCGTCGACTTCGCCGACCACCAGTTCGCCGGGTTCGGGCCAGCCGCTGTACTTCATGACGGAGATGCGAGGCGGTTACCGCGCCTCAACGGTTTCGACGATCTCGCCGTGAAGCTCGGCCTCACCGCCGGTCGGGGTCGCGAGGGTCGTGCCGCAGACCGCACACGACACCGTGGAGGAGGCCTTGCCGAAGACGACCTGTTCGTTCTCGCAGTCGCCGCAGGCGACGCGGTGGAAGTCTCCCGCCATGCTTACTCCTGGAACGTGAGACGGCCGGCGCGCCATCCCTCGCGCATGTGAGCCTTCCCGCAGTCGCCGCAGCGGTACTTCAGGTGGGTCTTCTTCGTCGGCTTGTCGCCACCGGGCACCTTCGAGTACCCGCCGGCGTTGCCGATGGTCGCGAGCGCGCGGCGTCGCTGCCGAGCGTCGCGTTTCATTCCGGTCGCGCGACCCGATCGAACCTTCTCCACCTCGTGCTCGTGGTGGGAGTCACAGTGGGGGCAGTACGTGTTGAAGCGGCGTGGCATTTCCATGGATATCGACCTTGAAACGCGGTTCGTCGCCGACGCTTAAAACGGGTTTGGTCTGGGGCGCCGGCGAGGCGCCGCCCCTGACCGAGCGTTCGATGCGCCGCTCAGTCCGCCCACTCTGCCACCGCGCGCACCGGCGACCCGTCGGCGCCGCGAAGGCGGAGCGGGAAGGCGTACAGCCGAAACCGCGACGGGAGGCCGTCGAGCGCGCGGAGGTTCTCGACGATCGGGAGCGAGTCGCCCAAGAGCGCGTCGTGAGCGGGGGTCCCGTCCGGCTCGTTCCGTTCGGACGACCGCGCGTCGGCCGCGCCGCTCGCCGCCGGCGTCGGATCCGGTCCGAAGGTGTCGAGGCCGACCCCGACGCCCGCGGCCCGACAGCGCTCGACGGCCGCCGCGGTGAGGTACGGGTGGTCGCGGTACCGGTCGCTCCCCCAGTGAGACGCCCAGCCGGTGCGGAGGACGAGGAGGTCGACGCCGGGGTCGAGGTCGCTCGGCTCGGGCAGCACCTCGGGCGGAATCGCCGCTCGCGGTTGCAGCGGTCGAAGGTCGACGAGGCGCGCGTCGAAGGCGAACCGACCGACCGGCTGGTCGTCGATCGCCTCCCCCTCGGGGAGCGTGTGGCGAGGCGCGTCGACGTGGGTTCCCGCGTGGGTGCCGGTCCGGAGTTCGCTCGTCGCGTACCCGTCGGCCTCGTGGGTCGCGTCGGGCGCGAGCGTCACGTCGGGGTCGCCCGGGTACGTCGGCATCCCCGTCTCGGTCGGTCGCGAGAGGTCGCGGAACACGGTCGGCGGTCGGACCGCGGCGCGGTTAAGTCGGTCGCCGTCAGTGCCCCCGACACGACGGGGTCGGCCCGCCGTCGTCCGCGGGGTTCCGCGGCCCGAACGTATTTCTTGCGCCCGCCGCTGGGTGGTTCCATGTCGGAACTGCCGCTCGACGCCTACTACGACCTGACCCAGATCGGCGAGGTCGCCGTCTCACCGGCGGGCGACCGCGTCGCCTTCACCGCGACCGAGTACGACCAGGCCGCGGACGAGGCGGTCTCCTCGCTGTTCGTCGTCCCGACCGACGGCTCCCGCGAGCCCCACCGCCTGACGAGCGCGTCGGGCGCCGCCTCGCCGACGTGGGGACCCGACGGCGACCGCCTCGCGTTCGTGGCCGCCCGCGACCGCGACGCCGAGAAGCGGGTCGGCTGGCGGGACCGCGACGATGAGGACGCGGGCGACGCGGAGGGCGACGCGAGCGAGGACGACGCGGACGACGAATCGGCCGACGGTGAGGGCGAGGACCACCTCGGCGGCGACGACGAGCCCAAGCCGCAGGTGTGGATCTTCGACCTCGCCCTCGGCGGCGACGCGCGACAGGTGACCGAGCGCGACGAGGGCGTCGCCGGGTTCGACTGGTCGCCCGACGGCGACCGACTGGTGATCGAGTCGCGCGACCCGACCGACGAGGAGTCCGAGTACCTCGACCAGGTCCGCGAGGAGGGCGGCCCGATCGAGACGACCCGCCTTCAGCACAAGGTGAACGGCGCCGGGTGGACCGACGACGTGACGCGGTACCTCTTCGTCGTCGACCTCGACGACCCCGAGACCGACCCCCGGCGGCTCGACGACGCGCACGGCGGCGGCGCGTTCGAGGACGTCGCCGGCATGGACCCGACGTGGGGGCCGGGCGACCGGATCGCGTTCACCTCCTGTCGGCTCGACCGCCCCGACGACACCACCGTCCGCGATCTCTACGCGGTGTCGGCCGACGGGGGCGACGCGGAGCGGCTCACGGGCGGCGACCTCGCCCACGGCGCGCCCGCGTGGCACCCGGACGGCGACCGGATCGCGACGACCGCGAGCGACCCGGACGACCCGCCCGCGCCGGCGGAGGTGTACCTCGTTGACGCCGCCGAGGGGGAAGGCGACGACCCGGATGCCGACGACCGCGACGCCCCGACCTCGGTCACTGCCGCTCTCGACCGGACGATCGCCCGCGGCGGCGGGGTCGAGTGGGTCGACGGGTCGATCTACACCCGAATCGCCGACGAGAGCCACACCCGGTTGGTCCGTGTCGAGACCGACGGCAGCGCGGAGCGCGTCTTCGAGGCGCAGGGCCGCGACCGGGCCATGGTCGGGTTCGACATCGCCGACTACGGGGCGACCGCGGTGACGGTCCTTTCTGAGCCGGAGTCCGGGACCGACCTGTACGCGGTCGACGTCACCGACCTCGACGCGGCCGCCGAACCCGACTCCCTTCGCCGCCTCACGAGCGTCAACGAGTCGCTGACCGACGAGTTCCCGATGCCGGAGGCCCGCCGCGTCGAGTGGGAGTCTGACGGCTGGACGCTCGACGGCGTGCTCTACCACGGCCCCGACGTGGATCCGGACGACGGCGACCACCCGCTGGTGGTGGCGATCCACGGCGGCCCGATGTCGTACGACGAGCCGGTGTTCAGCTTCGACCACGCCGCCCTGACGAGCCGAGGGTACCTCGTGTTCCGGCCGAACTACCGCGGCGGTACCTCCCGCGGCCGGGAGTTCACCGCGGAACTGAGCGGAAAGTGGGGCACCGCAGAGGTCGACGACATCGCGGCGGGCGTCGAGTCGCTCGCGGACCGCGGGTGGGTCGACCCGGACCGCGTGTTCGGCCACGGCTTCTCGTACGGCGGCATCGCGCAGGGGTTCCTCGTCACGCAGGAGCCGGAGCTGTTCACCGCCGCGGCGCCGGAGCACGGTATCTACGACCTCCGTTCGGCGTTCGGCACGGACGACACCCACGTCTGGCTGGAGGCGGAGTTCGGGCTCCCGTGGGAGGACCCCGAGGCGTACGCGTCGTCGACGGCAATGTTGGACGCCGGGAACATCGAGACCCCGCTGCTCGTGATGGCCGGCGGCGAGGACTGGCGGTGTCCGCCCTCCCAGTCGGAGCAGCTGTACGTCGCCGCCCGCAAGCAGGGGGTCGACGCGGAGCTGGTCGTCTACCCCGACGAGCACCACAACATCGGTGACCCGGACCGCGCGATCCACCGGCTAGAGAAGATTCTCGGCTGGTACGAGACGCACGACCCGGCGATCGAGGCGGCGGACTGAATCGCGGCGGCTCCCTCCGGCGGAACCGCTCTCAGTGTTCGACGAACTCGACGAGGACGCCGCCGGTGGACCGCGGGTGGCAGAACGCGACCTCGTGGCCCCACGCCCCCGGGCGCGGTTCCTCGTCGACGAGGTCGATACCGAGGTCGCGCGCGTGGTCGAGCGCCGCCGGCAGGTCGTCGACCGCGAGCGCGACGTGGTGAACTCCCGGTCCCTCGCGGTCGAGATACTCCGCGATCGTCCCGCCAGCTTCCGGTTCGAGCAGCTCGAAGTACCCACCGCCGTCGAGTTCGAGAAAGACGATCCGCATGTCGTCGAACGTCTCCTCGTGGGCGACCGGGGCGTCGAGCAGGCCGCCGAACAGGTCGGCTAAGTCGGTCGCGTCGCGGGTCGCGACGCCGACGTGGTCGAAGCGCATACGGTTCAGTTCCGGCGGCGTCGACTTATAATGACCGCGCGGTTCCCGGTCGCCCTGCCCCTATCCCAAGGTTTGGGTGCGTCCCTGCCGTACCTCGCATCATCACCCAGCCGTGAGCGACTCAGAGACAGGCGGCTCGACGGAGCAGATGACCTCGCGGAACATCCTCGGGTCGCTGCTCAAAAGCGGGCTCCACGAGATGAACCGCGAACGGTCCGGGCTCCTCCTCTCGGGACTGTCCGCCGGGCTCGACATCGGGTTCGGACCGCTGATGATGGCAGTCGTGTTGACGCTTTCTCCGGGGACCTTCGGCGATCTGACGACGGAGCTCCTGTTGGCGTCAGTCTACTCCGTCGGCTTCATGTTCGTGATACTAGGGCGCTCGGAGCTCTTCACCGAACACACGACGCTGGCGGTCATCCCGGTGATCGATCGGCAGGCCTCGGTCCGCCAGCTCGGCCGGCTCTGGGGACTGGTGTACGCGGGGAACATCGTCGGCGGGCTGCTGTTCACGCTGCTCGTGACGCTGCTAATGCCGGAACTCGGCGTCGTCGAACCGACTTCCTTCGAGACGATCGCGTTGAAGCTGGTCGACCACGACCTCCCGTGGCTGTTCGTCGGCGGCGTCTTCGCCGGGTGGCTCATGGGGCTGCTGGCGTGGCTCGTCGCGGCGGCGCAGGACACGACCGCTCGGATCCTCCTCGTGTTGATAGTCACCGGAACGATCGGTCTGCTCCACCTCCCGCACTCGATCGCGGGCAACGTCGAGGTACTGTTCGGGCTGATCGTCTCCTCGGCGATCACCCCGATGGACTACGTCGCGTTCCTCGCGCTGGCGACGGTCGGGAACGCCGTCGGCGGCGCGGTGTTCGTCGCGCTGCTGAAGTACGGTCACGTCGTCCGCGGCGCGGACTGAAAACGCCCGGACAGGGGCGACCGCGGATCGTCTCCGACCTCACCGCCCCGGCTTGTACTCCCCGAACTCGTCGCGGAGCACGTCCGATATCTCCTGGACCGTCGCGTACGCCTTCACGGCGTCGACAACGTGCGGCATCACGTTCTCCGTCCCCTGTGCGGCCTCGCGCAGTCCGGCGAGCGCCTCGTCGACCGCGTCGTCGTCGCGCTCGTCCTTGACCCCCTTCAGGCGGTCCCGCTGGTTCTGCTCCTGATCGGGGTCGACCTCTTCTAAGTCCATCTCGGGCTCCTCGTCGACCTCGAACTCGTTGACGCCGACGATGATCCGTTCGCCCTCCTCGATCTCCTGCTGGCGCTCGAAGGCCACGTCCTGAATCTGGCGCTGGACCCAGCCGCTCTCGACGGCCTCCAGCATGCCGCCGCGTCGGTCGACCTCCTCGAGGATCTCGAACGCCTCCTCCTCGATCCCGTCGGTGAGGTCCTCGACGTAGTACGAGCCGGCGAGCGGGTCGATCGTGTCGGCGGCGCCCGACTCGTGCGCGAGGATCTGCTGGGTGCGGAGCGCGGTGCGGACGGACTTCTCCGTCGGCAGCGCGAGCGCCTCGTCCTTCCCGTTCGTGTGGAGGCTCTGGGTGCCGCCGAGGACCGCGGCCAGCGCCTGATAGGAGACGCGGACGACGTTGTTCTCGATCTGCTGGGCGGTGAGCGTCGAGCCGCCGGTCTGGGTGTGGAACTTCAGCTGCTTCGACTTGGGGTTCTCCGCGCCGAACCGCTCGTCCATGATCTTCGCCCACATCCGGCGGGCGGCGCGGAACTTCGCGGCCTCCTCGAAGATGTTGTTGTGGGCGTTGAAGAAGAAGGAGAGCTGCGGGGCGAACTCGTCGACGTCGAGCCCGGCGTCGAGGGCCGCCTCGACGTACTCGATCCCGTCGCCGAGGGTGAAGGCGATCTCTTGGGCCGCGGTCGACCCCGCCTCGCGGATGTGGTACCCCGAGATGGATATCGTGTTGAACTTCGGGGTCTCCGCCGCGCAGAACTCGAAGATGTCCGTGATCAGCCGCATCGACTCCTTCGGCGGGTAGATGTAGAGGTTCCGCGCGATGTACTCCTTCATGATGTCGTTCTGGATCGTCCCGCGGAGCTGCTCGCGCGGGACGCCCTGCTTGTCCCCCATCGCGACGTACATCGCGAGCAGCACCGCGGCGGGCGCGTTGATCGTCATCGACGTGGACACCTCGTCGAGGGGGATCGAGTCGAAGACGGTCTCGAAGTCGTCAAGGGTGTCGATGGCGACGCCGGAGCGCCCGACCTCCCCCTCGGCCATCGCGGCGTCGGAGTCGTACCCCATCTGCGTCGGGAGGTCGAACGCCATCGACAGCCCCGACGAGCCCTCGTCGATGAGGTAGCGGAACCGCTCGTTCGTCTCCGCCGCGGTGCCCATCCCGGCGTACTGGCGCATCGTCCAGAGCCGCCCGCGGTGCATCGTCGAGTAGACGCCGCGGGTGTACGGCTCCTCTCCGGGGTAACCGAGGTCCTCGCGGTAGTCCAGGTCGACATCCGCCGGCGTGTACAGCGGATCGACCTCCTGCCCGCCGGTGTCGGTGGTGAACGTCTCCTCGCGCTCGCCGAACCGGTCGACCGTCTCGCCGTAGGTGCCCGCCTCCCACGACTCCTTGCCCTCCCGGATCTCGGCGAGTTCCTCAGGGTCGTACATTACTAAATCGGTCGACCGAACGGGACTTAACAGTTTTCAGGGACGGGCGGGCGCGGGCCGCGCGACCGGCGGCGCCACGGCACCCCGTCCTCGCGGGGGCGATTTAACTATCCCGCGTTCGACACGGCCGCATGGACGTACTCACGGACCTCGCGCGCCGCTTCCTCGCCGCGACCGCGCCGGACCACACCGAGGTCCAAGCGGAGATGGCCGACCTCGCCGACGAGTGGGGGTTCCCGATCATCGGTCCCGAGGCGGGGGCGGTCCTCCGGCTGCTCGCGCGGCTGACGGACGCCGACCGCGTCTTCGAGTTCGGCTCCGGCTTCGGCTACTCGGCAACGTGGTTCCTCCGCGGCGGCGCCGAGAGCGTGGTCTGTACCGAGTTCGACGCCGACGAGGCCGAGCGCGGCGTCGCGTTCGCCGCCGACCACGGCTACGCCGACGGCGTCACCTTCGAGGTCGGCGACGCGATGGAGACGGTCGACCGCTACGACGGGCCCTTCGACGTGGTCCTCATCGACCACCAGAAGGGCCGGTACGCCGACGCCTACCGGACCGTCCTGCCGAAAGTCCGGTCCGGGGGCGTGATCGTCGCCGACAACATCGCCCGGGGGCCCATCGACTTCGAGACCCTCGTCGCACACTTCGAGGCGGGCGAGCCGCTGCCGGACGACGCCGTCGACGGAGCGACGCGCGGCATCGGCGAGTACGTGGGGACCGTCCGCTCTGACGACGCGGTGGAGACGGCGATCCTCCCCGTCGGCTCCGGAATCGCCGTTTCGACGGTCGTTCGATGAGATCGAACGGAACGGTCATCATATCGAGTTACATATATTACTCCGGGTGTGCGGACCGTACGGGACCGACGGGACGGCGGGGCGAACGCGCCGTCACCGGTTCGCGTACTCGTCGGCGCCGGCGCTGCTCCCCGCTGGCTCCGGTATCTCCGTTTCGGCGGTTATTCGGTGAAACCGAACGAAACGGTTATCATGTCGAATAGAAAACATCAGTCCGGATGAGCGGAGCGAACAGAGCCGACGGGACGGCCGGAGCGAAAGCGGCGTCGCCGGTCCGCGTGCTCGTCGTCGACGGGGGACTGGGATTCGCAGAGGCGGCCGCCTCGCGGCTTGAGTCGCGCGACGACCGGATCGAGGTGCGAACGGCGGTCGACGCCGACGCGGCGCTCGACGCACTGTCCGCGGCGACGTTCGACTGCGTGGTGTCCGGCTACGAACTGGCGGAGACCGACGGGGTCGACCTGCTCAAAACGGTCCGTGACAGACACGGCGACGTGCCCTTCGTCCTGTTCACCGGATCGGGGTCCGAAGCGGTCGCCAGTGAGGCGATCTCCGCCGGGGTCGACGAGTACGTCAGGCGGAGCGAGCCCGCCGACCAGTACGCGCGGCTCGCGGGCGCGGTGACCGAACTCGTCTCGGAGACGCGGGACGACCGTCGGCTCGCCACGCACTTGGAGCACACCAGCGACGCCTTCTGCGAACTCGACGCCGAGTGGCGGCTGACGTACCTCAATGGGCGGGCGGCCGAGTTCATCGAGCGCGACCCGGATGAGGTGCTCGGCGAGCGGATCTGGGACCTGTTCCCGGAGATCGTCGGCACCGACGCCGAGACGGCGCTGCGCGAGGTCGCCGAGACCGGCGAGGGGAAGCGGTTCGAATACCACGTCGACCGGCTCGGCGCGGACCTCGTGGTGAACGCGTACCCGGCCCCCGGCGGGCGGGCGCTGTACTTCCGCGACGTGACCGAGCGGCGAGAGCGGGAGCGAGAGCTCCGCGAGCTCTCCGAGCGCCTTCAGCTGGCCGTGGAAGGCGCCGACATTGGCGTCTGGGACTGGAACGTCCGGACGGACGAGGTCCGGTTCGACGAGCGGTGGGCGGCGATACTGGGGCACGAGCGCGACGAGTTGGCGTTCGAGCTCGGCACTTGGGAAGAGCGGGTTCACCCCGACGACATCGACGCCGCGTGGAGCGCCATCGAGGCTCACTTCGCCGGCGAGTCGGACCTCTACCAGTCGGACTACCGGATGCGGACGGAGTCCGGCGACTGGAAGTGGATCCGCGACCGCGGTCGTGTCGTCGAGTGGACCGACGACGGCGAGCCCCGGCGGGCCGTCGGGATCCACATCGACGTCACCGACGAGAAGGAGCGCGAACGCGACCTCGAACGGTACCGGCGGATCGTCGACGAGCTGCCCGAGTCCGTCTGTACATACGACGCGAACGGCCGGTTCGCCCTCGTCAACGACCACCTCGCCGAGGTGTACGACGCCGCTCCGGAGGGGCTCGCCGGCGAGTCGAGTCGCCTCGTCGAGCGTGTTCGAGCGGCGAGCGACGGGGACCCGTGGCGGGCGCTCGTCGAGGGTGACCGCGACTCGCTGACCGGGACGACGGAAGTCGACTTGCCGACGAAGTCGGACGCCATCGTCGACTACGACTTCAGCCGGCTGGTCATCGACGGCGAGCTCGACGGCGTCCTCGGCATCTCTCGGGACGTGACCGAGCAGCGACGGCGTCAGCGCCGGCTCGAACGCACCTCGGCGCGCCTCGAAGCGCTGTTCGAGGGGTCTCCCGACATGATCGACATCCACGACGAGAGGGGAGAGATCGTCGACGCCAACCGGGAGATGACCCGAGAGCTGGGGTACGACCGCGACGAGGTCGTCGGGATGGACGTATGGGAGGTCGACGCGGAGCTGGAGCCCGACGAGGGGATACGGCTCTGGCAGGGGTTGGAGATGGACGAGACGGTGCGGCTGGAGACGACGTTCACCCGCGCGGACGGGTCGACGTTCCCCGTCGAGGTCCACGTGCGACGCATCGACGTTCGGGGGGAAGACCGGTTCCTCGCGAGCAGCCGGGACATCTCCGAGCGGAAGGCGTACGAGCGCCGGATCGAACGGGAGAACGAGCGGCTCGACGAGTTTGCGAGCATCGTCTCACACGACCTCCGGAACCCCCTCAACGTCCTCTCGGGGTACCTGCGTCTCGCCCGCGAGACCGGGGACGACTCGTACTTCGACCGGTGCGAGCGCGCGCTCGACGAGATGGAGCGACTCATCGAGGACGTCCTGACGCTCGCCAAACAGGGCGAGGCGGTCGGCTCGTTCGAGCCCGTCCACCTGGGCGAGCTGGCCGCCCGGTACAGCGACGACGCCTTCGGGTCGGCCGAGGGCGAGGACCCCTTCGGCGGCGACGAGACGGAGGGGGAGCCCCGCGTCACGGTCGCGGTCGAGGCCGACGGCGAGATCTGCGCCGACTCCGGGCGGGTCGGCCAGCTGCTCGGGAACCTGTTCCGCAACGCCGACGAACACGGCGGGGACCGCGTCGTCGTCGGCGACCTCCCGGACGGGTTCTACGTCGCGGACGACGGCCCTGGGATCGACGCGGACCGCCGCGACGAGGTGTTCGAGAGCGGCTACACGACTTCGGAGACCGGCACCGGGTTCGGGCTCTCCATCGTCCAGCGCATCGCCGAGGCGCACGGCTGGGAGGTCGCGGTGACGGAGGGGGAACGCGGCGGCGCTCGGTTCGAGTTCACCGGCGTCGACCGGCCGGAGTCGCCCGCGGAGACCGCCGAGTCGTCGGGCTGAGCGTACGGCGCGGGAAAGAGAAGACCGCGTCGACCCGGCTCAGAACGCGCCGGTGTAGACGCTGACGTCGGCGTTCAGCTCCTCGCGGAGAGCGCTGTGAACGTGGCAGATGCCCTCGGCGCGCTCGGCGATGTCCGCGGCGGTCTCGTCGTCGAGGTCGGCCTCGACGTGGACGTCGAAGGCGATCGACTCGAGGTCGTCGTGGTCGTCCAGCTCGGCGCTGGCGTCGATCTGGATCTGCCCGAGCTCCTCCTCGCCGCGCTGGCTGCCGCCGACGCGGAACGCCGGGAGGTAACAGGAGGCGTACGTGGCGACGAGCGTCGCGTTCGGGTTCGGTCCCGTCTCGTCGGTCGCGTCGATCTGGAGGTCGAACTCGCCGACCTGACTCGTGCTGGCGTATCCGGACTCGGAAACTGTGGATGTCTCGATGTCTGCCATAGTCGTCTCGCAGTTCGGACTCGCGGGGATAAAAGTTACCGCCATCGGCGCGCCGACACCGCCGCGACCCGTCGCCGAGGGCGGCAGACCGGCCTCAGTCGTCTTCTGACGCGTCGGACCCCAGTCCCGTCGCCCCCCGGAGGTCGGCCTCGATCGCCTCCAGCGTCCGGCCGTTCGTCTCGGGCACGACGCGGTAGGTGAAAAGCAGCGCGACGAGGCTACACGCGCCGAACAGCCAGAACGTCATCGGCGTGCCGATCCCGTCGAGCAGCACGGGGAACGAGAGCGCCACCACGAGGTTCGCGAGCCAGTTGGCGACGGTCACCAACCCCATCGCGCTCCCCCGGACGGCGAGCGGATAGATCTCGGAGATCAGCAGCCAGAACACCGGACCGAGCCCGATGGCGAAGAACGCGACGAACGAGACCAGCGTCAGCGTCGCCAGCCACCCCATTCCGCCGGTCGGGTCCGCGAACTGGAAGACGAGGCCGGCGACGGTGAGCGACCCGATCATCCCACCGGTCCCGACGAGCAGGAGGGGCCGCCGCCCGACGCGGTCGACGAGGAGGATCGCGACGACGGTCATGACGACGTTGACCGTCCCGATGGCGACCGAGGCGAGGATCGACTGCGAGCTGCCGAGCGCGGTCGACTCCAGTATCGTCGGCGCGTAGTACATCACGGCGTTGATCCCGGTGACCTGTTGGAAGACTGCGAGCCCGAGGCCGACGATCAGCGCCGGGCGCATCCACGGGCTGAGCAGGTCGCGGACCCCGTTCCCGGACTGGGCCTCGACGGTCGCTTCGATCTCCGACAGCTCCGACTCGATATCCCCGTCGCGCGTGCGACGGAGGACGGCGCGAGCCTCGTCGGTCCGGCCCCGCTCGTAGAGCCACCGCGGGCTCTCCGGCATCCGGGACATCCCCGCGGCGAGCACGAGGGCGGGGACCATCCCCGCGCCGAGCATGATCCGCCACGATCCGGAGCCGGAGAAGGCGTAGTTGACGAAGTACGACGAGAGGATCCCCACGGTGACCATCAGCTGGTTCAGCGAGGTGAGCCCCCCGCGGACGGCGGGGGGCGCAATCTCGGAGATGTACAGCGGGCCGACGATCGACGCGAACCCGATGGCGATCCCGTCGATCATCCGCCCCGCGACGAGCACCTCGACGGTGGGCGCGACCGCCATGAGGAACGAGCCGAGGAAGAACACCCCGGCCGACAGCAGGATAAAGCGCTTGCGGCCGATTCGGTCGGACAGCTGCCCGCCGACGGCCGCGCCGGCCGCCGCGCCGACCATCGCGCCGCTGACCACGATCCCCTCCACCAAGGGACTCAGCTCAAAGGCGGTGTCGATGAAGAGGATGGCTCCGGAGATGATCCCCGTGTCGAACCCGAACAGGAGTCCGTTGAGCGCCGCGAGCGCGGAGACGATGTACACGAACCGTCCCCCGTCTCCGCGTATCGCGGCCCGCATATCGGCGGTTGACATGGTGTACCGATCCGGCGCTAATCATCTTTTATTTAGAAGACTTCTGATTTATTATTAATTTACGTATATCCAATATATTTCTGTCAGCGGAGCGCGACGAAATCTACCACTGGGACGGCTTATATTTATTCGAATCCGAATAGTATCTTATTACCGGTCCGCCCGGCAGTCGGGACTCGACGCGTGACAGTGGTACGCCGAACGCGGGCTCGAAACGGTGCCTCGCGCGGCCCTCGCGCTCCGCGGACGCGTCGTCGTTTCGCGAAAAGAGCCCGGTCGGAGCCCCGTCGCCGTGGGCACGGGACGCCCCTCGCGCTACTCCAGCGTGTACGTCTCGTCGCCGTCCAGGACGACGGGCTCGGCGGCGGCCCCCGCCGCCTTCACCTCGCTGACGAACTCCTGCGTCTCGATCTCGATCGGGCCGAACGAGTCGTAGTGTATCGGGAAGACGACGTCGGCGCCGACCCAGTCGGCGGCGATTCCCGCGCCGGCGGGCCCCATGGTGAAGTGGTCGCCGGCGGGTAAGGCGGCGGCGTCCGGCTCGAGGTACGGCGCGATCACGTCGACCATCTCGGACATCAGGCCCGTGTCGCCGGCGTGATAGAAGGTGGTACAGTCCGGGTCGGACTCCTGGGTCGGCTTCTTGTCGCCCACGACGAAGCCGGTCGGCATGCCGCCGGCGTAGTCCGGGTCGTTCTCGATGCCGTTCGAGTGGTCCGCCCGGACCATCGTCACCCACGCGTCGCCGCACTCGACGGTGCCGCCGATGTTCATCCCCCCGGCCGGCACGGTGTTCTCGAGGCCGAAGTTCTCTTGGACGTAGGCGGTCAGCTCCGGGGTGGCGACCACGGTGGCGTCCTCGAACTCGGCCGCGTCGGCGATGTGGTCCGCGTGGCCGTGGGTCAAGAGCAGGTAATCGGGGTCGAGGTCCGCGGGATCGACGTCGGTCTTCGGGTTGTCGAAGAACGGGTCGATGAGCAGCTCCGTGTCGTCGACGACGACGTGCCACGTGGAGTGGCCGTGCCAGGTGAGTTCCATGGTCCGTTCGATGCGTCTCGGCGAACGGTAATAAAACTCGACGCTGCGGATCCCAATCGGCGCGCGATAGAGAGCGGGGCCACGGCGAACCGGTCCGCACCGCGACCGGCGGTGTCTGTTCGTCTCGTCTTCGCAGTTTTCCGCAGACTGATCAGTTCGAGCGGCGGCCTGCGCAATATCTTCCCGCGAATACAGCCTTAACAATCGGATCGTCCTACGACGCCCGTGACAGTGGAGCCTCGACATGGCGGGTGAGCCGACCGACGAACGCGTCGAGGACGGCTCGAATGACGGCCGATATCGTCACCTTATCGAACACGTTCAGGACGCGGTCGTTGAGTTCACGCTCGCCGACGGAGAGCCAACGGTCAGCGACGTCAATCGGGCGTTCGTCGACGTCTTCGGCTACGAGGCCGACGACATTCGCGGCGAGTCGCTCAACGAGTGGGTCGTCCCCGACTGGAAGCTCGCGGAGGCGAGGGAGTTGGACACGAACACCGCCTCCGGTGCGATCAACTACCAGCAGGTGACCCGTGAGACCGCGACCGGCCTCCGCGAGTTCCTCTACCGGGGGATCCCGTACGCGACCGGCGACGCGGACGACGACACCCCCGACGGCGGCTTCGCGGTCTACACCGACCTCACGGAGGTGTCCAGAAACGAGCGGCGGCTGGAGGTGTTGAACCGGATCCTCCGGCACAACCTCCGTAACAACGCAAACGTCGTCGCCGGCCACACGACGCGGTTGCTGGCCCAACTGGAGGATCGACGCGGCGAGACGGTCGACGTGGCGGCCACGATCGAGCGCGCCGCCCACGAGCTCGAACAGCTGGCCGACGAGGCCAACCATATCCGTCAGGTCCTCGAACATCCGACCGACGAGGTGGCCGACATCGACCCCGAACCGACGGTGCGCGCCGTCGTCGACGACCACCGAGAGCGGACGCCGAGCGCCGACATCGAGATCGAGACCGGCGAGACGGGTCGGGTGATGGCCGACAGCCGGCTCCGGTACGCGGTCGACAGCCTCGTCGACAACGCGATCGAGCACAATCCGAGCCCGGAGCCCCGGGTCCGTCTCCGGATAACGAGCGCGGAGGGCCTCTCGGGCGCGGCGTCCGGGGAGTGGGTCGTGATCCACGTTGAGGACGACGGCCCCCAGATCCCGGCCGACGAGCGGGACGTGATCCGCGACGGATCGGCGATAACGCCGACGCACCACGGAAGCGGGCTCGGGCTCTGGCTCGCTGAGCTGACCGTCGAGACGTTCGGCGGAGAGCTCTCGTTCGGCGCGAGCGACCTCGGCGGGAACGACGTGTCGATCCGGCTCCGCCGGCGGTGAGGAGAGGAGTTAACACGCCTCCGCGCGAACCGACTGTCGATGCCCTCCAAGCGGACCGACGCCCCGCCGCCGACCGACCGGTGTCACGAGTGTGCTCAGGCGGTTCCGGCCGGGGCGAGCTTCTGCCCCGACTGCGGCGCCGACCTCGACGGCCCCGCCGCGTACTGCGCCGAGTGCGGCGAGGCGTTCGACGAGGACGACCGGTTCTGCTCGAACTGCGGCGCGTCGCGGTCGGGCGACGGGTCCGCCCCGGCCGCGTCAGAGAGCCGGACCGACGCGGCCGAGCGCCCGAGCGATGCGGAACGCGCCTCTCGATCGGAGCCGTCCCCAGGCGAGAGCGAGCGCGGCTTCAGGCGCCGCGTTCAGGACCACCTCGACGCCGGGTGGGACGTGGAGCGGGACGACGGCGACCGCGTCGTCCTCGTCGACAGGGGGATCGGCTCCGTCGGCGTCCACATCCTCCTGTTCATCTTCACCAGCGGCATCGGCAACCTGCTGTACGGCTGGTGGCACTACTCCAAGCTGGCCGAACGGCGCCGACTCGTCCGCGGCGACGAGACGACCGCGCGCGCCCCGTCGAGCGTCGACGGTGGCGGCGGTCGGGTCGAGACCGCCTCCGCGTACGTCCTGACCGCGCTGCTGCTGCTGATCGGCGGCTGGATCGCGTTCCTCTCGGTCGAGTCTGGCTCCCCGCCGGCCGCGCTGATCGGCCTCGCGTTCGCGGGGCTCGGCCTCGGCGTCGCTCCGCCAGTCCGCCGACGGCTCGACCGCCGCCACGGGATCACGCGGTTCGGTCGGCAGCGGACGGTCGACCACCGGCTCGTCCGACCGCCCGAGTCCGTCGACGATCCCTGCGTGGTCTGCGGGCAAGAGTTCGACCGCGGACTCGTCAGGCGGCGCCGCGACGAGACGCTCGTCGCCGGCGTCCCCGTCCGCACCCACTCGGTCCGCCACAACCACTACTGCGTCGACTGCGCGCGCTCGGAGGTGTTCGGCGACCGCGTCGACTCGCCGTCGCTCGGCGACCTCGCCGACGAGAGGGTCGCGGTCGACGACGAGGCCGCGGACGGCGGCGCGGGCCGTCCCGCGGACGACGCCGTGGGCGACGGTTCGAGCGCGGAGTCAGCGACTGACTCGGTCCGCGAGTCGGCTGACTCCGCCGAGTGAGTCGGGGCCTCTCCGCCGCGGTCGTCGCTTCCTTCGATGGGTCGTCGCTTGCCCCTCCGCGAACGCTTTTCGGGCGGCCGCCCGTTCGGCCTCGTATGTACCACGTACGGTTCCGCGATCCGGCCGGATCGATCCGCGACGGCGAGTACGACCCGGCGACCGACACGGTCGCCTTCGGCGGCGAGGCGTACGCGCTCTCGGACCCCGCGATCGACGTGCTCGCGCCGAGCGAGCCCTCGAAGATCGTCTGTATCGGCCGCAACTACGCCGACCACGCGGAAGAGCTCGGGAACGACGTGCCCGACCGCCCGCTGCTCTTCCTCAAGCCGCCGAACGCGGTGGCGAGCCACGGCGACACCGTGACCGTCCCGGCCGGCAAAGACCGGATCGACTGGGAGGCGGAGTTCGCGGTCGTGATCGGCGAGCAGTGTAAGGCGGTCGACGCCGCCGACGCCATGGAGGTCGTCGCGGGGTTCACCTGTATGAACGACGTGTCGAACCGCGACGACCAGAACCGCGAGCAGAACTGGGTGCGCGGGAAGGCGTTCGACGGCGCCGCGCCGCTCGGCCCGGTCCTCGCGACGCCCGACGAGGTTCCCGCCGACGCGAGCGTCGAGCTCCGCGTCAACGGCGAGACGAAGCAGTCGAGCGACCGCGAGCATATGATCTTCGACGTGCCGACGCTGATCGAGGAGATCACGACGTACCTCACGCTCGAGCCCGGCGACGTCATCGCCACTGGCACGCCGGAGGGGGTCGGCGCCCTCTCTGACGGGGACACGGTGGAGATCGAGATCGAGGGCGTCGGCACGCTCGAACACGACGTTCGCGTCCCCTGAACGCCCGGACCGACCGACCTGTCCGGCCGTTCCTGTAGCTTGGTACCACACCTCGTTTCCGGTGAACGCTTATATGCCAGCCCCCGGAGTCGGAGGTATGGAGACCAGTTCGTTCGTCGCCGAACCTTGACGGCACCGTCGCGGCGCGATCCGACGCCGGTCGGCCCCGTCGGACGCGGGACAACCGGTCCGAATCGGATCGACCGATCGGACGCGCCGCCGAGACCGCACGCGGAGCGGAGACGCTCCCCTCTCCGGGCCGACGCGAGCGCCCGACCGAATGTCACGAGACGACGACGCGACGAACGAACGCGACGAATCGAGCGGACCGAGCACAACCGAGACCGACGCCGCGCACAGCGATGCGACCCGAGCGATAGTCGCGGCGCGGTCCAAGGACGACCCGCCAGACACAACGGAGATCCGCGAGCTGGCCGCTGCGGCCGGCTACGCGGTGGTCGGCGAGGTCACCCAGCGACGGCGCGAGGACCCGACCTACGACCTCGGGCGCGGGAAGGCGGAGGAGCTGATGCGGCTCGCGGCCGACGCCGACGCCGAGGCCGTCATCTACGACGGCAGCCTGTCGCCGGGACAGACCTTCTCACTCGGCGACCTGCTGCCGACCGGGACAGCGGTCGTCGACCGCCCGCGATTGGCCTTGGAGCTGTTCGCCGACGCCGCCGACTCGCGGGCCGCCGACCGACAGCTGGAGCTGGCGCGGCTCCGCTACGAGCTGCCGAGACTCCGGGAAGCGGTCGCCCGCGACGCGAGCGAGGACGTGCGCCTCCGGCCGGAGGGCGACAGCCGCGTCCTCGACGTCGAGAAGCGGATCGAGTCGGCCGAGCGCGCGCTCGACGAGATCGCCGACGACCGCGCGGCGCGCAGGGCGGAGCGCCGCGACGCCGGGTTCGACCTGATCGCCCTCGCGGGCTACACCAACGCCGGGAAGTCGACGCTGGCGCGGCGGCTCGCGGACGAGGTCGACGACCCCGATTTCGGTGCCGAGGCCTCGGATCGGCCCGCAGCGCGCGCCGACACGGCCGCGGGGGACCCGGCGGACGACGCCGGTGCGCTCGCGGTCGCCGACCGCCCGTTCGAGACGCTCTCGACGACCACGCGCCGCGCGACCGTCGCCGGACGGCGCACCCTGCTTACGGACACCGTCGGGTTCCTCGACGGGCCGCCGCACGCGGCGGTGCGCCCGGTACGCTCCACCAACGACCCGGTCCGGTCCGCCGACTCGGCGCTGCCCCTCGTCGCCGCGACCGACGACCCCCCGGCCCCCCACCCGACGCCCAGCGACCCGCTACGCGCCAACGACGGAGACCACGCCCCCGACGCCCC